>NZ_JBNGOP010000003.1:0-297246 GCF_050589625.1 Maribacter sp. 2-571
GACAAACTCGACGTCATGTTCACGGCCTTTATCTATATCGCCCTGATTTTCGATGCAATTAGTGTTAACACGCCCTAGTACAGAGTGGATGGCCTTGATTTTGAACTTGTATTTGAATTTGATTTTTGAATTTGATTTTTGCGTTTGAACTTGAACGCGTGTCTCGACAGGCTCGACATGACATCCATTTTTTCGATTGGCCGAAAATCTCCTTCATCCTTGTTTTTTCGGCGAAGCGGTCTTTTTTTCAATGAGCAATTAGGCAATAAACAATGAACAATTGAAAGTACTTAGTACAGAGTAGATGGCCTTGAGCTTGAATTTGATTTTTGAATTTGACCACTTGTCTCGACAGGCTCGACATGACATCCATTTTTTCGATTGGCCGAATGTACTCGGTAAAAAGTAATTGATAGGGAGGGGAGCGGATGGCCTTGAGCTTGTATTTGATTTTTGCGTTTGTATTTGTATTTGATTTGTGAACTTACATGCGTGCCGTTCAAAATCAAAAAACCCTGACAACAATATTGTTCCCAGGGTTCTGTTTATGAGTAAAGCGGGTAATTAGTTTTTTACCGCATCTTTTGCTTTATCGGTAGCATCGCCTGCCGCCTTTTTAACATCGTTTCCGACTTCTTTGGCTTTGTCCATGGCATCACCGGCCGCTTTTTTCACGTCTTCACCAGCTTCGCTTGCCTTGTCCATGGCATTGCCCGCCGCATCTTTGGTTGCGTCCATGGCGTCACCGGCAGCGTCTTTCGCACCGTCTATGGCATCGCCTGCTTTGTCCATTGCATCATTGGCCGCATCTTTGGTAGCGTCCGCAGCGTTGTCTATGGCATCGCCTGCTTTGTCCATTGCCTCGCTTGCCGCTTCCCCAGCTTCATCGGCTGCCTCAGCTGCCGCTTCACTAGCTTCTTCGGCTTTTGAAGCCGCGTCTCTACAAGAGGTAAAAGAAAAGGCAAGAGCCATCATCAAAACCGAACTTAAAATTACTTTTTTCATGCTACTATGTTTTTAGTGTTTATTAGTTTCCTGCAAAGATATACGAAACATTTGCGATTTTGGATGCATTTTGCCAATTGTTTATCGGATTATGGCAGTTTCACTACAGTATTTCAATACGGGCAAGGACTTAAAATTGCCGGAAAATCCGTAGTTTTGCAGCCTTAATTTCCAGTACCAGAAGCAGTTCGTATGAAGTTCGCAGAATACAAAGGATTAAACCTTCCACAAATCGCAGAGGACATTCTTGCCTTTTGGAAGGACAACCAAATTTTCGAGAAGAGCATCTCCACCAGGGAAGGCCTCCCGAGCTATGTGTTTTATGAAGGCCCTCCGTCTGCCAACGGAATGCCCGGAATACATCACGTAATGGCGCGTACCATTAAGGATATCTTTCCAAGGTACAAGACCATGAAAGGGTTTCAGGTGAAACGGAAGGCCGGTTGGGATACCCACGGACTGCCGATAGAACTTGGTGTGGAAAAGGAATTGGGCATTACAAAAGAGGACATCGGTAAAAAGATATCCGTAGAAGCCTATAACGAGGCCTGTAAAAAAGCAGTAATGCGTTATACCGATGTTTGGAACAACATGACCGAACAGGTAGGATACTGGGTAGATATGGACGACCCTTACGTAACCTATGAGCCAAAATACATGGAATCGGTCTGGTGGCTGCTCAAACAGATCTATGAAAAAGGACTGATTTACAAGGGGTATACCATTCAGCCGTACTCGCCAAAAGCGGGAACGGGGTTGAGCTCTCACGAACTGAACCAGCCCGGCACCTATCAAGATGTTACCGATACCACGGTAACGGCACAGTTCAAAGCCATTGAAAGTACGCTGCCCGAGATGTTGCAAAACGAGGGGACCGTTTACTTTTTGGCATGGACGACCACACCTTGGACCCTACCCTCAAACACGGCCCTTACGGTAGGTAAGAACATCGATTACGTTCTGGTGGAAACCTATAACCAATACACCTTTGCCCCCATAAACGTGGTATTGGCCAAAAACCTGGTGTCCAAACAGTTTTCAGGAAAATTTTATGAAGTTTCGGAAAAACCGGATTTGTTGGCCTATGAAAAGGGCGGTAAAAAAATACCGTATTATCAAGTAAAGGAATTCAAGGGGAGCGACCTGCTCGGTATCCGATATGAACAGTTGTTGAACTATGCGCTGCCCTACCAAAATGCGGAGCATGCCTTTCGCATTATAGCCGGGGATTTTGTGACTACCGAGGACGGTACCGGAATCGTGCATACCGCACCGACCTTTGGAGCGGACGATGCCTTGGTCGCGAAACAGGCCGATCCGGAGGTGCCGCCTTTATTGGTGTTGGACGAGAACGGTAACCCCGTGCCCTTGGTAGATCTGCAAGGGAAGTTTCGTCCGGAACTGGGAGCGTTGGGCGGTAAATATGTAAAGAACGAATATTACGCCGATGGTGAGGTTCCGGAGAGATCGGTAGATGTTACTCTGGCCATACAGTTAAAAGAAGGGAACAAAGCGTTTAAGGTTGAAAAATACGTACACAGTTATCCCAATTGTTGGCGTACCGATAAACCGATATTGTATTATCCCTTGGATTCGTGGTTCATTAAGGTTACCGATAAAAAAGATCGGATGTTCGAACTGAACCAAACCATAAATTGGAAACCTGCCGCCACTGGCGAAGGCCGATTCGGGAATTGGTTGGCGAATGCGAACGATTGGAACTTGTCCCGATCCCGGTATTGGGGCATTCCACTGCCCATCTGGCGCACCGAGGACGGGAAAGAGGAAATAATGATCGGTTCCATAGCGGAACTGAAGCAGGAAATGGCAAAAGCCGTAACCGCCGGAATCATGGAGAAAGACATTTTTGAGGATTTTGTCGTCTCTGATTTTTCGGAAGAAAATTATACCAAAGTAGACCTACATAAAAATATTGTAGACCAAATTACCCTGGTGTCCCCGTCGGGAAAACCAATGAAACGGGAAAGCGATCTGATCGACGTTTGGTTCGACAGTGGCTCCATGCCCTATGCCCAGTGGCACTACCCATTTGAGAATAAGGAATTGATCGATGGAGGGCATACCTTTCCGGCCGATTTTATCGCCGAGGGGGTGGATCAAACCCGAGGTTGGTTTTACACCCTACATGCGATCGCGACAATGGTATTCGATTCTGTGGCCTATAAAAATGTAGTGTCCAACGGATTGGTGCTGGACAAGGACGGAAAAAAAATGTCGAAACGATTGGGCAATGCCGTAGATCCTTTTGATACCATGAACGCCCATGGTGCGGATGCTACGCGTTGGTATATGATCAGCAATGCCAATCCTTGGGACAACCTAAAGTTTGATGCAGAGGGCATTGTAGAGGTAAAACGGAAGTTTTTTGGCACCTTGTACAATACCTATTCCTTTTTCGCACTCTATGCGAATATTGATGCTTTCGATTATTCCGAGGCAGAGGTTCCCTTGGAACAACGGCCCGAAATAGACCGGTGGATTATCTCCGAGTTGAACAGTTTGATCAAAACGGTAGACCAAGCCTATGGCGACTACGAACCCACGCGGGCGGCAAGGGCCATTTCGGACTATGTTCAGGAAAACTTGAGCAATTGGTACGTTCGCTTGTGCAGAAGGCGTTTTTGGAAAGGCGAATACCTTCAGGACAAGATTTCGGCCTACCAAACGCTCTATGAGTGTTTGTTGACGGTAGCAAAATTATCGGCCCCATTGGCTCCCTTTTTTATGGATCGCCTTTACAAAGATTTAACAGCGGTCACGAAAAAGGAAAAGTTGGAAAGTGTACATTTGGCGAAATTTCCAATTTTTGATGCTACCAAAATCGATACATCATTAGAGCGAAAGATGGAAAAGGCACAGATGGTATCGTCCTTGGTACTATCGATTCGGCAGAAGGAAAAGATCAAAGTGCGGCAGCCGTTACAGAAAATTATGATACCGGTATTGGACGCCCAACAGAAACTGGAAATTGAGGCAGTGGCCGATTTGATAAAATCGGAAGTGAACGTCAAAGAAATCGAATTGATCGATGATGCCTCGGATATTTTGGTGAAACAGATCAAGCCGAATTTCAAGACCCTTGGCCCAAAATACGGCAAGGACATGAAGCAAATTGCCCAAAAGGTAAACGGCTTTGATCAGGAAGACATCAAGAAAATTGAGCAAAACGGCGAAATTAATATTGAAATTGGTGATAAAACCGTTACATTACCCTTAGCGGATGTGGTGATTACCTCCCAAGATATCGAGGGATGGTTGGTAGCCAATTCCGGAGCGTTGACCGTAGCATTGGATATTACCATCAATGATGCCCTCCGTAGAGAGGGCATTGCAAGGGAACTTGTAAACCGTATCCAGAACATTCGAAAAGATGCCGGTTTCGAGGTAACCGATAAGATTGCCGTAACCATACAAAAGGACGGTCTTTTGGAAAAAGCGGTCCAAAGCAATTTGACCTATATCAAAACGGAAACCTTGACCGCCACGCTCGATTTTGAAGAGCAACTGAAAAACGGTACGGAAGTTGTTTTTGATGAGGTAAACACAAAATTATTTATTGAAAAACATTGATTAAAATGGCACAGGATTTAAAAGTTAGATATTCCGATAAGGATTTGGCCGAATTTAAAGCGTTGATCGAGGACAAGATCGAAAAGGCGAAAAGCCACTTGGAGCTTTTAAAAAGTTCCTATATGAACGATGGCAATAATGGTACGGACGATACCTCGCCTACATTTAAGGCATTCGAGGAAGGTTCCGAAACCATGAGCAAGGAAGCCAATACGCAACTCGCCATACGCCAGGAGAAATTTATAAGGGACCTAAAAAACGCCCTATTACGGATCGAGAACAAGACCTATGGGATATGCCGCGTTACCAGCAAGCTGATCAACAAGGAGCGTCTAAAGCTCGTACCCCATGCTACCTTGAGCATAGAGGCGAAGAACATGCAAAAATAACGTTCACCTAACGTAAACGGGACCATACCATGTAGGCGGCGCTTGGGCAAAAAAAGGGTTATTATGGTGCCGCAAACGAAGTGGTGTTCCGTTTTTGTCGGAGCCTACAGTGAAGGTTTAACGAGTGCTATATTTGCCATTTCAACGTCAAAACGGTACTACCAACAAATGAGGGAAAGGCTACTTATCATACTATGTTTCATACCCTTCTGTGGTGCCCCTCAAAAAATCGTAAAAAAATCATGGCTTAGTTCCGACACCACATCCATCTATATCGATGCCGAGCGGTGTTATAAAATAACGTTGGAAACGGTGGCCGGGAATGCCTTGGAGGTAGATGCTGTTTTAGACGGGGAATATGCCAAAGATTTGGTGTTACAACTGGAAAAGCAAAGCGGTACCCTAATGATAACGCCGTCCTTTCTTCCCAGTTTTGAAGACCCTAACGATAAACTAAGTGCGCATAAGGTAATTTCCATTGCATTGCACATTCGTATCCCGGAACATCGGAACGTTGTATTGGCCGGTGCCGACTGCAATGTATTTGCATCGGGGATATTTTCAACTTTGGATATTACTTTGGACGACGGTAGCTGTACCCTTGACCGCGTTTCGGAATCGACAAAGGTGGTCACCAATAAAGGGAGTATTTCCGTTTCGGATACCGCTGGCCATATTCGGGCGAAGAGCAAATACGGGAACGTACAGGAACATGGGATTCCCCTTGGGGATAATAACTATGACCTAAGTACCGTAAGCGGAAACATCTACTTTAGTAAAACGGAATAATATCCCTATTTTTGGCCTTCACAAATCGGCATATGACAACTACAAAATCCCTACTGCTTGTTCTTTTGATTTTGGTGATCGACCAATGGAGCAAAATTTATATCAAAACAAGTTTTACCTATGGCGAAGTAGTGGAAGTTTTTTCTTGGTTCGAAATCAATTTTATCGAAAACCCGGGAGCGGCCTGGGGAGCCAAGTTGGACGACTTTTTACCCATATCGGAAGGTACGGCAAAATTGGTGCTTACCGTTTTTCGGTTGTTTGCCATCGTAGGTATCGGATATTGGCTTTTTGATATTATCCGAAAAAAAGCGGCGACGGTATATATCGTTTCGGTTTCCCTGATTTTTGCAGGGGCTTTGGGAAACATAATAGATTCCGTTTTTTATGGGCTACTTTTTGATGAAAGTACCCGAACACAGATAGCAACATTTTTGGCCGAAGACTCCTATGGCCCGCTGTTTCATGGAAAAGTGGTGGATATGCTGCACTTTCCAATTATTGAAAATGCCATTTGGCCCGATTGGGTCCCCTATTTCGGTGGTAGTTCCTTTAGTTTTTTTGAGCCAGTCTTCAATATCGCCGATACCGCAATCAGTACCGGTGTGGGAATTTTGATCGCGTTCAACAAAAAAGCCTTTGCTACGATTCCCGTGGATACCGAGGAAGCCGTCCCGGAGGAAGAAAATCAGGAAGCGTCGAAGGTGTAGACCGTTTTTGGTGTAACACAATAATTTAGGGTGATGTCCGTAACGCTAATATCCGTTATAGCGTTTATAGGGTCGAACAGTGACAACCCTACTTTGATCGTTTCAGGTCGGCATTGTTCCAAAAAGCGGTCGTAAAACCCCTTTCCATAGCCCACACGGTTTCCGTTGAGATCGAAAATCAACAACGGAACGAATACAACATCGATATGCTCGGGAGTGATCGGTATTCCGTTTACCGGTTCCGGAATGCCCCAGTCGTTTTCCGCTAAAGTGGTGCCATCGGTAAGTAAAAAATGGCTTAAACCATTTTCTCCGGTAATTTTTGGAATAATGACCTCTTTGTCCTTGCCCTGTAGTATGGATAGGATAAATGAGGTGTCGATTTCATTTTGTTTGAAAATGGGAAGAAAGGTATGATAATAATTTCGGTCCCAAATGGGAAGTCCCAAGCTTTTGTTTGCGATTGCAAGACTGAGGTTTACCACCTCTTCCCTTTTCAAGGCTTTGCGTTGGGTACCAAATTTCCTCCTCAACTCTTTTTTGAGCATGATGCGGTATTGAATACTTAATGAGGTAGGGGCCCTTTAAGAAGAATAAGTAGGTGATCGTAAAATGTGATACTATTCCTTAATACTTACGTAGTAGTAAATTTTGAAGAAAAGCATGAGCATTAAGTACAACCCGAGGGTGATGAAATACTTGTCCATGGTTTATTTGATTTTAAAAATTAAATATAGCTAAAAAAACGGTTAAAATATCCTTAAAATGTAAGTTTTTACCGATGAACGACATGAAATTGCACGTAACACTTCATTTTGGTAACCTTTGGATAACACTGAAAAAATTCATGTAAAAATGTAAAATGTTGATTATAAGTTACTTGAAAAAACGCAATATCATTTCTTCAATCGCTTTTTATAGATATAACAATCATCTTACAGGCCGCTTTTTTTTTGGTCTTGGTCCGCCTTCATGGGAAAAAAGAAAAAAATGAGTCGTTTTTTGAAAAAAAAATACCTCCATTTCACCTGTGTTTTCGGGAAAAAACGGCTTTAAAGGTGATGTGGAACTAAAAAAACGAATCATTTTATACCATTTATTAGAGCTATTTCAGGGTTAAAATGGTAGGGGGCAAAAATTAAGAATGCTGCCCAAAGCAAGGTTAAAAAAATAAAAATACTGGGCAATGTTGTAAAAAGGCAGTACTTTAACTTTGAACTCGTATTAAGTTTTTGTTCGTAAACGGAAATGAGCGCTTTTGTCTCGTAAGGAAACTATTTTTTCGGTTGCATAGCCCCCGATATTTAGGGACTACGGAAGCCGAAAGTGTTGAAATTACGGTGCAAAATGCCACCCCGTACGTCTCGGGAGTAAGTAAAAGAGCGCCTAATACCATTTTAACTTTGAAATAGCACTAATAAATCGTTTCTTTTTCAGCTGTTCTTCGTTAAAAAATATAACCGTAGCTAAGGCTATGCTTAGATTTTTTGCCTCGAACAACTAAAAAATAATTCAATTGCTATACGCGCGATTTCAAAGTTAAAATGGTATAAGACAAGTGCTCTGCACCATTTCCTAGTTTGGTATTGCTAAAAAGATAAACAACCGACGCTTTAAAATGCCCCAATTACCCATTGAAGTTCAACTTGCCACCCTGCCCGATAATCCGGGGGTGTATCAGTTCTATGATTCCGAGGATAAAATTTTGTATGTAGGTAAGGCGAAAAACCTTAAAAAGCGGGTCAGCTCCTATTTCAATAAAAACCATGAGTACGGAAAAACCCGTGTGATGGTAAAAAAAATACGGAGCATAAAACACATTGTAGTACCCACCGAATCGGATGCGTTGTTGTTGGAGAACAACCTCATCAAAAAATATCGGCCACGGTACAATGTGCTTTTAAAGGACGATAAATCGTACCCTTGGATCTGTATCAAGAACGAGCGTTTTCCCAGAATTTTCCCGACACGCAAGTTGATCAAGGACGGATCGGAATACTATGGGCCGTATACCAGCATGAAAACGGTGCGCACCCTTTTGGACCTGGTAAAGAGCGTATATCCTTTACGAACATGCAACTATGATCTTTCTGCCGAAAAAATAGGCGCCGGTAAATACAAATCCTGCTTGGAGTTCCATTTGGGCAATTGTAAAGCGCCCTGTGAAGGAAAACAAGACGCGGAGGAATATCACAAACAGATCGATGATATCAGGGATATTATAAAGGGCAACTTTAAATCCTCCCTGCAATACTTCAAACGTCGAATGAAGGAACTGGCGGCCGACATGCGTTTTGAGGAGGCACAGCGCATGAAGGAGAAAATTGCCATCTTGGAGAACTATCAGGTAAAATCGACCATAGTAAACCCCAAAATTACCAACGTCGACGTATTTTCCATTGTATCGGACGAAACCTTCGCCTATATCAACTTCTTGCAGCTTTCCCACGGTTCCATCATTCGTTCGCATACCATGGAAATCAAGAAAAAGCTGGACGAGCGCGATGCGGACTTATTGCAACTGGCCATTGTTGAAATACGACAGCGTTTTCAATCGCTTTCCAAAGAACTCTATCTGCCGTTCCCCGTTGCGGTAGCACCAGGGATAAAGGTTACGGTGCCACAGTTGGGCGACAAAAAACGTATTGTGGAGCTTAGCGAGCGCAACGCCCGCTTTTTCAGGCAAGAGCGTTTTAAACAGATTAAGATTATCGATCCCGATCGCCACACCAATAGGGTAATGGCGCAAATGAAGATCGACTTACGGTTGTCCGAGGAGCCACGGCATATCGAATGTTTCGACAACAGTAATATGCAGGGCAGTTTTCCGGTAGCTGCTTGCGTGGTGTTCAAGAACGGAAAACCTGTGAAAAAGGAGTACCGCCATTTCAACATAAAAACGGTAGAAGGGCCTGATGATTTTGCCTCTATGGAAGAAGTGGTGTTCCGTCGCTATCGCCGATTGATGGACGAGGCCGAATCACTTCCCCAACTGATCGTTATCGATGGGGGAAAGGGTCAATTATCCTCGGCATTGAAGAGTCTTGATGTGTTGGGCCTAAGAGGAAAAATAGCGATCATCGGTATCGCCAAACGTTTGGAGGAGATTTATTTTCCGGAAGATCCGATACCCTTGTATTTGGACAAAAAATCGGAGAGTTTAAAAATAATACAGCAATTGCGCAATGAAGCGCACCGCTTTGGTATTACCTTCCATAGGAACAAACGCAGTAAGGCCGCCATCAATTCCGAACTGGAACAGATCGAGGGAATTGGCAAAAAAACCGCCCAACAGCTGTTGAAAAAATTTAAATCGGTAAAACGGATAAAAGAGGCTTCTGTTGAAAACCTGTCGGAAACGGTAGGCACCGTAAAAGCAAAAAAGATCTACGAAACCTTTCATTCACAAAAATGACGATGCTACGCTTACAGATCATAGGGTCCGTTTTATGTGCGCTGTTACAGCTGTCCATGACCTTTGGTCAGACCGCTCAAGGAACGGAAACACCGTTAAAGGTAGGCCTGGTGTTGAGCGGGGGCGGGGCCAAGGGAATGGCGCACATTGGTGCGCTAAAGGTAATAGAAGCTTCGGGTGTTCAGGTCGATTATGTGGGAGGGACCAGCATGGGTGCCGTAGTGGGTGCATTGTATGCTGCCGGGTATTCCGCTGCCCAGCTCGATTCCATCTTTAGGGTGGTCGACTTTAGTGGACTTATTCAGGACAACCTTCCCCGTAGCGCCAAAACCTTTTATGAAAAAGAAGACTCCGAGCGGTACGCGCTTACCCTTCCCTTTGATAAGTACAAGGTCAGCATTCCCCAAGCATTTTCGGGCGGACAGAACGTATACAATGAACTGGTGCGTTTGTTGTACCATGTAAAGGACGTGTCCGACTTCAACGAGTTGCCCATTCCCTTTGTTTGCATGGCGACCAATGTAGAAACGGGGAAAGAAGTACTGCTCAATAAGGGGTACCTTCCGCAAATCGTTATGGCCAGTGCAGCACTGCCTTCCCTGTTCGAGCCCGCGACCATTGAAGGGCAGACCTTGATCGACGGCGGTATCGTAAACAACTACCCAATAGATGAGGTAGTGGCCATGGGCGCCGATGTGATGATCGGCTCGGATGTACAACACGGCCTTTCCAATAAGGAAGAGCTTTTGTCGGCCACGGAAATACTCCAACAGGTAAACAATTATAGAACGGTGGAGGACATGAAGGAAAAGTCGGTGCGTACCGATATTTATATCAAACCCGATATCGCTTCCTATTCGTTGATCGATTTTCAATTGTACGACCAAATCGTTGCCGAAGGCGAGAAGGCGGCAAGATTGCAACAAAAGGCATTGGAAGAACTCTCCGGTTTTCAGAATGCGGCCAGAAAAATGGCCGAACCCGTAACGGTACAGGATACCTTAATGGTTAATAGACTGATCATCGATGGGGACGTCGACAACTATACCAGAGGGTACGTAAAAGGAAAATTGCGGTTCGATCTGGGCAAAAAAATTACGTTTGAACGCTTGCAACAGGGCATCAGTAACCTTTCCGCAACGGGAAACTTTAAGACCATACGGTATAAACTTGCCCATAACGGCATCGGGGAAGACTTAGTGCTGGGTTTGAACGAAACTAAGCAAAAAACATTCTTAAGGTTAGGCGCCCATTACGATGAGCTTTATAAAAGCGGGGCCCTTTTGAACCTGACCCGAAAGAACTTTTTAATGCGCGACGACGTTTCGTCCTTCGATTTCATTTTAGGGGACAATTTGCGGTATAACTTTCAGTACTATGTGGACAAGGGTACCTATTGGAGTTTTGGGGTGAATTCGCGCTTTAACGATTTTGAATATGAAATTGATTTCGGACTCATCAGAAGTAATTTTGATATCCCCCCGGGGCTAAATGTAAACAGCATCAACCTATCGGTGACGGATGTTACCAACCAAATCTACATACAAACGGTCCTACGCGAAGAATTTGCCTTCACCTTGGGCGTAGAACATAAATTTTTAAAATACAGTACACGTACACTGGGGGAAACGGTAGATGAGGAAGTGGTGAACTCGCTACGTATGGAAGATGGCCGTACGCTTTTCGAAAAAAGTAATTTTTATAGTGCCTATGGCCAACTTCGTTTGGATACGTATGATGATCGTTACTTTCCTACCAAGGGCATCTTTTTCGATGGCGATTTCCATTTTTACGTATTATCGTCCGACTTTAATGAAAATTTTAAGGAGTTTTCGGTGACCAAATCACGTTTTGGGGTAGCGTTTCCGTTGATCAAAAAAGTTTCTATGAACGTGGAGACCGAGGGAGGGTTTAAATTGGGTACTTCCAACGTCACTTCCTTCGATTTTGCTTTGGGCGGTTTTGGTACCGACCTGATCAATAATTTTGTACCGTTTTTAGGGTACGATTTTCTGAGCCTTCCCGGAAACAGCTATGTAAAGGCCAATGCCCGTCTCGATTTTGAGTTTGCCAAAAAAAACCATCTTTTGTTTTCTGCCAATTACGCCACCGTAGACGATGATATTTTTAGAACGGGGGAATGGTTCGATGCCCCTAAATTTTCGGGTTACGGTATCGGCTACGGTTGGGAATCTTTTATAGGCCCCGTACAACTTCTATATACCTGGAGCCCCGAAGGGAAAACCGATCAGTTGTTTTTTAGCATTGGGTATTGGTTTTAATCCTCGTGGACCTCTAGGTCATTCTTTTTTCGGATATTTGTACCATTATGTTAGCACTTAGAATTGACATTACGGCCCACCTTAGGGCAATGTGGTAAGGCTTCCCTCGACCTTCATTTCGTTTGCCGTTGTCCGCCGTAGACCGCAAATTGTAGCAAAGTTCCATGAACCCGCACCGAGTTCTGATCATACGGCCTTATAAAATGGCATCAATATTCATTCTTAAAAAACAGCATCATGTCGACCTTGGACAAAACATCATTAAAACTTCCGGTAGAAAATCCGGAGGCCGAAGATTTTCTACCCTTATTGGGAACCGATTATATTGAATTGTATGTGGGCAATGCAAAACAGGCCGCACATTACTATATGTCCGCCTGGGGGTTTCAGCCCTTAGCCTATGCAGGACTGGAAACCGGAAAAAAAGATACGGTCTCCTATGTATTGCAACAGGGAAAAATTCGAATCATGCTGACCTCCCCTTTAAAATCGGGAGGGGATATCAATCGGCATATCGATACGCATGGTGACGGGGTAAAAGTAATTGCACTTTGGGTGGACGACGCCACCAAAAGCTATCAAGAAACCACAAAAAGAGGGGCGGAAAGCTATATGGAGCCCGTAGAACTGTCCGATGGCGAGGGAACCGTAGTATGCTCAGGTATCCATACTTATGGGGAAACCGTGCATATTTTTGTGGAACGATCGGGCTATAAGGGAGTGTTCCTACCCGGGTTTCAAAAATGGGAACCGCTATACCGTCCCAACGATACGGGCCTTAAATATGTAGACCATATGGTAGGGAACGTGGGCTGGAACGAAATGAACAAATGGTGCGAATTTTATGCGAAGGTCATGGGATTTGCGCAGTTGGTCTCTTTTGACGATAAGGACATCTCTACCGAGTATACGGCTTTGATGAGCAAGGTAATGAGCAATGGGAACGGACGTATCAAATTTCCGATAAACGAGCCGGCGGATGGTAGAAAAAAGTCGCAGATAGAAGAGTATATCGAATTTTACAACGGAGCGGGCGTACAACATATGGCGCTGGCAACGGACAATATCATTGCAACGGTTACCGCTTTGCAAAATAGAGGGGTGGAATTTTTAAAGGTCCCAGCTACCTATTATGAAGATGTTTTAGACCGTGTTGGTGAAATCGACGAAGACCTGAAACCGCTTAGCGAGTTGGGTATTTTGATCGATAGGGATGAAGAAGGGTATCTGCTGCAGATCTTTACCAAGCCCATTTTGGACCGCCCCACCATGTTTATCGAAATCATACAACGAAAGGGCGCAAAATCGTTCGGGAAAGGAAATTTTAAAGCATTGTTCGAGTCTATTGAAAGGGAACAGGCCGCTAGGGGCACGTTGTAAGGGAATGTATAGTGCATTTAAGCTTTATTGTACATTTAAGCTACTTTAATAACCAAGCATAATGACAAAGCCAATTATAGTTAGAACCCTATTCTTCATTTTTTTATTCGTTTGTGGCAATACATTATTGTCGCAACAAAAGCCCTTTAAAACCTCCTGCGTCTCTTGGTGTTTTCATGGGTTCGGGGAAGGCGTCGATCCGGAACCGGTAATTGAAACCATAGGAAACTTAGGTTTCGATGGCATTCAGTTGATGATAAATACGGCCAATGACCTGGATAATTTATGGACTGCCGAAAAAATAAAAAAAGTGAAAGTGAAGTTGTCCGAAAAGCAGCTCGAATTGACTTCCATGGTAATATTTTTTCCGGTCATTGCCGATTTGGGTAGCACGGATCCCAAAAAAGTGGCTGAAAGCTTGGTCAATTTTGAAAAGTCCTGTCGTATTGCGGCATCCTTGGGAACAAAACGAATAGAGATTGCCTCTCCGTACATTACGGAGTTGGCCAGTTGGGATAAAAATGGTAGTGTTGGTGTGTATAAGATTGCCGATGCCGACTATGAGGTCGGGGAAAAGATTTCCCTTAGGGTAGCTCCGGACACCGATTGGACAAAAATAGCGGTTCGCATGAACAAAATACTTTCACAATGCTCCGAAATCGCAAAAAAAAAGGGAATTGGTATTGGTAATGGAACCCCATATCAATGGGTATATTTCAGATAGTAACGGCTACCTGCTTTTTAAAAGCGCGGTCGCCGATAGCAATATAAAAGTGAACGTAGACACCGGATGGAGCAGTATGCAGGCGGAATACCCGGAATTTCTAATATACAAACTAAAGGACGACCTGGAAATACTACAAGTTCGGGATGTTGATAATACTACACGAACATTTACAAGATTTGGTGAGGGTATCGTAAATTATGACCAAGTATTGACGGCTTTAAAACAGATTGATTTTAAGGGATACCTTTCTTTCGAAGAAGTTTTTTTCGATACCGCGAAAGAAGACGCCGCAAACTTTTTGAAGTATGTAGAAAAGTGGGATGCCAGGTAAAGCAAATATGTAAGGTCGGGAGATATGGGAAGGGTGTTTCACCGGGTGCCGAACCATCACTTGTTGCCCCCTGAAATCTTAAAAAGCGCTCCGTAAAGGGGGGTAATGATAAAAATCTGTTAAGACCTAAGTTAAATTCCGTTAAAAGCAATTATCCGAACTTTTTGTTGTAGTAAATTCGTTGTCATAAGGGGTGGTTCCCTTATAACTTTAAGTATTGGTTTTTCATAATTTAAAGTTTGGTTGGTTATTTAGGAAAAGCCCTGATGTTTCATCAGGGCTTTTTTTGTGCAGAAAAACCGTACATACAATACTTTGGAACAAAATTTGTTTTATTAACGGTACGTTAAAACAGTTTTATAAACCGTTTTGCTAATTTTAATGTGAAAATCGTTTTATGAAAAAGCTCTACTTACTCTTCATACTGTCGGCACAGCTCCTTATGGCGCAAAGTGGCGGGGACTCTAAAGCGTCCGTTTTTAAACCTGGGGAATGGTTAAAATTTCGCATGCACTATGGTATGCTGAACGCCAGTTATGCCACCCTACATGTCAAATCCAGTAAAATTGACGGGGTGCCCATGTACCACGTGGTCGGAAAAGGAAAAACTACGGGCTGGGCCAGTATCTTTTTCAAGGTAGACGATACCTATGAAAGCTATTTTAGTAAAAAAGATGGAAAACCATATCGGTTTATTCGTAAAATAGACGAAGGTGGTTATACCAAGGATGTGGAAATCAATTTTGACCATAAAAAAGAAAAAGCGGTACTAAACGATAAAAAAAATAATAAAAAGTATAATTTTGACCTGACCGAGGATAGCATTCAGGACCTTATTTCGGCATTTTATTTTCTTCGGAACAATTATAATCCCGAAGATTTGGTAAAAGGGGAATCCCTTGACCTTAAAATGTTGTTTGATGATGACGGTGTTTTCAATTTTAAATTGAAATATCTGGGCACCCAAACCTTGAAAACAAAGTTCGGAAAGGTAAAATGTTACAAATTCCGGCCTTTAGTACAATCGGGAAGGGTATTCAAAGAAAAAGAGAGCCTTTCCTTATGGGTATCGGCAGACGATAACCGTATCCCTATTCGAATCAAGGCCGATTTGGCCGTGGGTTCCATAAAAGCTGACCTCGATGCCTACAATGGACTGAAACATCAGTTCAAGTTAATAATGGATTAAGGTATACATGAACGAAAAGGAGCAAATCGCGTCCCAAATCGCAAAACTTCAAGAAAAGTATAAAGATTCGGGGCAAGACCTCAGCTCCTATTTGGATGGCCTGCTGTATCAGCGTTACCTCACCTATTGGGACTATATCCACTTGGATACCTTGTTGAGCCTTCAGGTTCCCCGAACCTATTTTCCCGATGAGGAAATCTTCATCATGTACCATCAAATTACCGAACTGTATTTTAAGCTCATATTGCACGAGCAAAAACAGTTGGTTGACGACAAATCGCAAAAAGTCGCCTTTTTCATCGAAAAAACACGACGTATCAATAGCTATTACCAAGCCTTGATCTCTTCCTTCAGTATTATGATCAAGGGAATGGAACGCGAACAGTTTTTGCAATACCGCATGGCATTGTTGCCGGCAAGCGGTTTTCAATCGGCCCAATACCGGATGATCGAAATCTATGCGGCCCCTTTGGAAAACCTGGTACACCACACCGAACGGGGTTCGCTCAATGGAAACGAATCCATAGAAACGCTTTACGAACATATCTATTGGAAGAAGGGAGCAACGGATTTGGCCACCGGCGAGAAAACCTTAACGTTAAAACAATTTGAATATCGCTATACCCCGCGTTTGGTCCGTATCGCGAAACAGGTGGAGAACAATACCATCTATCACAAGTTCATGCAGTTGCCTGCGGAAAAAAAGGATAATAAAGCCCTAGTTGATGCGTTAAAGAATCTGGATATGAACGCAAACGTGAATTGGCCCTTGATGCATTTTGGATCCGCCCACCGTTATTTGGGTAAGGATGCGGGGGAAATTGGGGCGACCGGAGGAACAAATTGGAAGGATTATTTGCCACCAAGTTTTCAAAAAGTAGTGTTCTTTCCATCGTTGTATTCAAAACAAGAGTTAAATAATTGGGGAAAACAATGGGTAGACCATATCTTTAATCCCGAAAAAATGGAATGATAGCATGAAGTATTTGTGGGGCGCAATAGTAGTAACATTGTTTTTTTCTTCCTGTAAGGAAAAGCAGTTGTCCGATCCGGTCAAAAAAGAAATAGCGGAGGTAACCAAGGTAGTCGAGAAAGTGGCCGCCAAACAGTTCGGGTTCAACCTTGAAGATTTTAAGGTAACCGTTGATACGGTTAAAAATGGGGATAGCTTTGGCGAACTGATGTTGTCGCACAAGGTGGAGTATCCAAAAATCGCCAAAATTTCCGAAGACTTTAAAGATACGTTTGACGTGCGCCGTATTCGCGTTGGCAAGCCCTATATGATCCTTCAATCGAAAGATACTTCCCAGACCGCACAAGTATTTATTTACGAGAACGACCCGATAAACTACACGGTTGTCGATTTGAGGGACAGTGTTGTTGCCTACAAGAACAAAAAAAAGGTCAAGTATGTGGAACGTGAGGCCTCTGGCGTGATAACGACTTCGCTTTCCGAGGCCATTTTGGAACAGGGAATCGATTATAACGTTACCAACAACCTTTCCGAGGTATATGCTTGGACGGTAGATTTCTTTAAGCTCCAAAAAGGGGACAAGTTTAAGGTAGTGTACAAGGAAAAGTTTATCAATGATTCCATTTATGCGGGAGCTGGCCCTATCGAGGCCGCTTATTTTGAGCACAACGGGAGGCCTATCTATGCTTTTTCCTATGAAAACGATTCCTTGAAAAGTATCGTGGACTATTATGATGAGAGCGCGAACAACCTGCGAAGGACCTTTTTGAGGGCTCCCTTAAAATTCGGACGGTTGTCGTCGCGGTACAATTTAAAACGCCGTATCCGCTATTACGGCAATAAGGTACGCCCGCACAGGGGTACCGATTATGCTGCACCTGTAGGGACACCCATTTTGGCTACGGCTGATGGTACGGTCGTAGAATCGACCCGTAGGGGCGGAAATGGAAAATATGTAAAAATACGCCATAACGGTACCTATGCAACGCAATACCTGCACATGAAAAAACAAAAGGTGCGCAAGGGCGAATATGTGCGCCAAGGCGACGTTATCGGATGGATCGGTATGACGGGCAACACCAGCGGACCGCACGTGTGCTACCGATTTTGGAAAAACGGACGGCAAGTAGACCCGCTTCGGGAAGAGCTGCCAAAAGCGGAACCATTGAAAGAAACCTTGCAACCCGCCTATTTTGAATATATCGGCCCGTTGAAGGACCAGTTGGACTGTATGGTCTACCCTGATCCGCCGGAAGAAGAGAAAGAAGATTTGCTAACACTCAATCAGTAACATGTCGCTAGAGAACACCGACCCCACCACTACCAACGCCTGGAAAAAACTACAACAACACTATACCGAGACCAAAGAAGATATCCTTAAGCAACACTTTGCCGATGCCCCGGAACGGGCGGTGAAGTTTAGTTTGCAGTGGAAGGATTTTTTGGTCGATTTTTCAAAAAACAGAATTTCAGGGGAAACAATGTCCCTATTGGTGGAATTGGCGGAAGAAGTGGGGCTTAAAAAGGCCATTACAAGCTATTTCAATGGCGATGCCATAAACGAAACGGAAGGAAGGGCCGTGCTGCATACGGCGCTCCGTGCGAAAGCCTCCGACACCGTTATGGTAGATGGTGCCAATGTGGTACCCGAGGTGTACGCCGTAAAAAAACATATCAAAAGCTTTACCGATTCCATTATTGATGGAACACGAAAAGGATATACCGGAAAAGCCTTTACCGATGTGGTGAATATCGGGATCGGTGGTTCCGACTTGGGGCCGGCCATGGTTACCGAAGCTTTGGCATTCTATAAAAACCATTTGAACGTACATTTTGTCAGCAATGTGGACGGGGACCATGTACATGAGGCCTTAAAGAACTTAAATCCTGAAACCACCTTGTTCGTAGTGGTATCCAAAACATTTACTACCCAGGAGACCTTGAGCAATGCGACCACCATTAAAAAATGGTTTTTGGGCCATGCCAAACAAGAAGATATCGCATTGCACTTTGCTGCGGTGTCTACCAACAGCGAAAAAATAGCGGAATTTGGTATTGCCCCGGAAAACGTTTTTCCCATGTGGGATTGGGTAGGAGGGCGCTTTTCGCTTTGGAGTGCGGTTGGGCTGTCCATTGCCTTGGCAGTCGGTTTTGAACATTTTGATGCCCTTTTGGAGGGTGCCAATGAAATGGACGTGCATTTTAAATCGGAAGATGTTGGAAACAATATTCCCGTGGTATTGGCACTTTTGAGCGTTTGGTACAATAATTTTTATGGGGCCGAAACCGAGGCCATTATCCCCTACACCCAATACCTGGGTCGTTTGTCGGCATACTTGCAGCAGGGGATTATGGAAAGTAACGGTAAAAGCGTGGACCGGAACGGGAAACGGGTGAGCCATCAAACGGGCACCATTATCTGGGGCGAACCCGGAACCAACAGCCAGCATGCGTTTTTTCAGTTGATCCATCAAGGAACAAAGCTGATTCCCGCCGATTTTATCGGGTATAAAAAATCTCTTCATGGCGATACCGACCACCATCAGAAACTGATGGCCAATTTTTTCGCGCAGACCGAAGCGTTGATGAACGGTAAAACGGAGCGCGAGGTTCGTGCCGAGCTTTCGGAAAAAGGAATGTCGGAAGCGGCGATGAAAAAACTGATTCCGTTCAAGGTCTTTGAAGGGAACAAACCTACCAACACCATTTTGATCGATCAGCTTACACCTAAAAGTCTGGGCGCCCTTATTGCATTGTACGAGCACAAGATTTTCGTTCAAGGGGTAATTTGGAACATTTTCAGCTACGATCAATGGGGCGTGGAACTGGGCAAACAACTGGCCGGTAACATACTGCGCGACATACAAGGTTCCGAAATTGGCAAGCATGATGCCTCTACATTACAATTATTAAAGGCTTTTAAGAAATAAGGAGCTAATTCCGTATTTCTTTATAACGTCTGATAACTTCCTCGTTTTCAAATATCGATACTGCCAATTTAAAGTTAAATTTGTCTTAACTAATTTAACGCTAGCTTAATGTGAAAAGACAAAAAATAACGCATTTTTGCCAAAATTAAGCTAATAAAAACGAGAACAAATGAAACAAAAGTACTTCGCAATGGTAGCGTTCTTTATGACTGCCTTTGCATTTTCGCAGGGGGTGACTACCTCTAGTATGCAGGGAACGGTATTGGATGATGCCGGAGAACCGTTATTAGGGGCCAATGTGGTTGCCACGCATACGCCGTCTGGTTCTACATACGGTGCCATCGCTAATGAGGATGGAAGGTTTTACTTTACCAATTTACGTGTTGGTGGGCCTTATCAGGTAGTAGTGTCCTATATCGGTTTTCAAGATAAAACTTATGAAGGCATTACTTTAGGACTTGGGCAGAGTTACAATTTGAAAGTAGAGCTCAAGGAAGGTGTTGAGCTTGAAGAGGTGGTGGTAACCTCCACTAGGGGAGATATTATAGATCCTGATCGTACCGGGCCGGCTACTAATTTGTCTAGGGAGAAAATCGATGCGCTGCCCACAATTTCTAGGAGTATAAATGATTTTACCAGGCTTACGCCCCAATCCAACGGAACTTCGTTTGCAGGTACTTCGGGGAGGTTTAACAATTACACCATAGATGGGAATATTTATAACAATAACTTTGGTCTTGGAGATGCTCAGTTTGCCGGAGCAAATCCAGTTTCATTGGACGCCATTGAAGAAGTACAGGTTAATCTTGCTCCGTATGATGTTCGATTGTCGGGTTTTACCGGAGCAGCGGTAAACGCGGTCACCAAATCTGGTACTAATGAGTTTAAGGGCTCTGTGTACTACTACCTTAGAAATGACCAAATGGTAGGTACAAAGCTCAGAGATTTGACACTAGAGCCGGGTGATTCTCGAAATGAAATAAAGGGAGTAAGCTTGGGAGGCCCTATCCTTAAGAATAAACTATTTTTCTTTGTCAGTTATGAAGAAGAAGAACAAGCTATTCCAGGTTTCCAAAGGCAAGCTGCAAGACCAGGGTTAACCCCTGACGGTCTTGTCGTATCTAGAGTGCCTGCTTCTGATCTTGATTTTATTCAAGAACAAATGCGAAGTCTTTACGGTTATGAAACAGGACCTTACGAAAACTATCCATTTGCATCTGAAATAAACAGATTTAACGTAAGACTGGATTACAACCTCAATCAGGATAATAAGTTCTCGGTTCGTTACAATCGTTTTGAGTCCGCTTCGGATGTCCAAATAAATGGGAATTCGAACCGTTTTCTGCCAACACGATATAGAAATACTAGAAGAACTAATATTGAAGCGGTTACTTTTGCTAATGCCAACTATACGAATGATCGTTTAGTAGAGTCCATAGTGGGTGAATGGAATGCTAAGGTAGCGGATAATATGTCTAACAAATTGAATGTTGGGTATACTTCTGTGGCTGATCCAAAAAGAGGTGTCCCAGGTGGACAGCCATTTCCGTTCATCGAAGTTCTAGAGCCAGATCCATCTGGAAATCTTCTGTATTATACAGCATTGGGTAACGAATTGTTTACTGTAGGTAATTTGTTGGAGAACAACGTTTTTAACATTACGGATAACTTTTCGATATACTCCGGGAAACACACCTATACTATTGGTGCCAATTTTGAGTATATGACGTTTAAAAATGCCTTTAACCCGGTGTTTAATGGCTTCTATAGATTCACTAGTTACGATAGTTTTGTTGAAACGGTCATCAATCAAACACCGGGAGCCTATCCAGATGCTTTTGCTAAAAGTTTTGCTTTGGACGGTTCATTGACGCCACCTGTCGATGAAGTTAATTTTGGTCAAGTTGGCGTTTATTTTCAGGATGAATACCAGCTAAACGACGATTTAAAAATAACCGGAGGGTTGCGTATTGACTTTCCTTTTTACGCAAGTGATATTCCAAGAAATACATTGTTGGACGATTTAAACAAAACTTTTATTGATGATGACGGAGACTCTTTTACGCCAGATGTTAGCCAGTTTCCGAAAGTACGCCCGTTATGGTCTCCTAGGGTTGGAGTAAACTGGGATGTTAATGGCGAAGGTAAAACACAGGTACGCGGTGGAACGGGAATTTTTTCCGGTCGCATTCCATTCGTATGGTTGAGCAATCAGGTAAATGGTTCAGGTGTAGTTAGAGGAGGTATTGGTTTTGAAGGTGACGAGGTAGCTGAGGAGTTTGGGCCGAATTATGTTTTCAATCCAGACGTGACTTTTGGGAACCCGGAAAATCCAGGTCAAACCTTATCGAACGAATTAAATCTAACCGATCGTGATTTTAAACTTCCGCAAACATGGAGGACCAACATCGGTGTAGATCATCAGTTGCCATGGGGAATTACAGGTACCTTTGATTTTATTTATTCCAAAGACATTTCTGCCCCTATTGTTTATAATCCAATATTGCGTGAGCCAGACGGTACGCTTAACGGCCCAGATCAACGCCCGTTTTGGGATGGAGGCTATTCAAATGATGAAGACTTTAGAAACGTGTTTTTGCTAACAAACACTAATAAAGGAGACTATTATTCATTTACCTTCCAGTTGGAAAAGCAATTTAATAACGGTTTCTTTTCTTCTTTGGCATATACCCGTTCCAGAGCTAGGGATATGGGTAGTACAGGTGGTTCTCAAGCGGGTTCTTTGTGGACTGCTACGGTTCAGGAGAACAGGAACGATCCTGAACTGAGTTTTGCCGCTTTCGATCAGCCCAATAGATTTGTTGGTAACCTTACCTATCAAAAAGAAAACACAAGTATATCTTTATTTTGGCAAGGAGGGGAGAACGGACGTTATAGTTACACCTATTCAGGGAATTTTGGTGATAATGCCGATAGGTTGATATACATTCCTAACGATGCGGCAGAATTAAATTTCGAGGAATTTGAACTTGACGGAGCTATTGTTACGGAGCAAGCACAAATCAATGCTTTGAACAATTATATAGAACAGGATGAGTACCTTAGTGAAAACAGGGGAAAAGTTGCAGAGAGAAATGGTGCCAAACGACCTTGGTTCAATCAGTATGATTTAAGGATATTGCAAACGATTAATTTAACCAATGATAAAAAGAACCGACTTCAATTATCAATGGACTTCTTAAACGTTGGTAACCTGTTCAATTCGGATTGGGGTGTTCGACAATTCGAATTGCAAAGAAACATTCTTAACTATAGGGGTAGAAATACTGCCGATGAACCGGTTTACAGTTTGAATACCGTTAGAGGTACATCCGAAATACCTAGAGAAAGTTATCAGCCCTCAAATAGCCTTGGGGACACTTGGAGATTACAAGTAGGTGTGCGGTACCTTTTTAACTAAGTAGAATATAAAAATGTTTTAAACCCTGCCCAAAAGGCGGGGTTTTTTGTGCCCAAAAATCAGTAAATTTAAGCTGTAAAAACACTGTCATGTACGAAACCATTCAATCCGTTCATTCTTATCTGGCCTACATCGTTTTGGCCCTTCTTTTTTTGGCCGTTGCCAATGCCCTTACAGGCTGGTTCGGGAACCGGGTATTCAATCTTTCCAAGGATTTTAGATTGAGCCTTTTTGCCCTTATTTTGTCGCATATTCAGCTGGTGGTCGGGTTGATTCTGTTTTTCAGTTCCCCAAACGGTCTAAAGGCCATCCAGACCTTGGGGATGGGCGGACTAAACGCCCCGTCGCGCTTGTTGGCCGTAGAGCATCCTTTTATCAATATCATTGCCATTGTGTTGATTACCATCGGATGGTCCCGTCATAAGAAGTTTATGGAAGGGGAAAAGAAGTTCAAAAGCATTGCCATTTTTTATGGATTGGGACTGCTGTGCATCCTTAGCCGTATTCCTTGGGGACAGTGGTTCAACTAATAGTAGTTGCAGAACATTCTTTGTTATAAAAAGGATGGCACACAGAGCGTAGGTGACAAACAGTATTGGGCGTTGGGCTATATGCTGAGAATTACCGGGGCAACCCCTTCCGACCTTTTATTTTTCCCGTTGGTCAAAATCAAAAGCCCACCTTCCCCTTTCTAGGGAAGGAGCCTTTAAAAACGTGACCTACGATGAGTTACGAAAAGAGACATAACAAAACCGGTTTAAAAAAATATCGTAAGTTGTTGAGAAAGAGGCTTACGCCGGCGGAGGCTTTTTTATGGAAACACTTGAGCGGTAAAAAACTAGCAGGGCGAAAGTTTAGAAGACAACACAGTATCGATCGATATATAGCTGACTTTTACTGCGCTTCCGAGAAGTTAGTTATCGAATTGGATGGGCAGGTACATATGAACCCTACTGCGCAAGCATATGATAAAAAAAGAACTGAGCATTTGGAACGTGCTGGTTTGACCGTAATCAGGTTTGAAAACAAAATGGTTTTTGAAAACTTGACCACTGTTTTAGAAGAGATAACAGCAAATTTCAAAAAATAATCAGGCTCCTTCCCCAAAAAGGGGAAGGTGTCATCTAGCGCAGCTCAGATGACGGATGGGGTTATACGTTGCGTCATTTCTAAAAAGCTTAAGGCATACCTTTTCTCCTTTAAGGCCTCTTCTTTCGATTGTAGCTAAAACCGAACCTTTTCCCTTTCTAGGGAAGCACTTTAGATATACGCTTATTCCCCCTCCTCCCGTATCAAATACAAATATACCGGCAAATGATCGCTATAACCTCCAGCGTAATTACCTCCTGCATAGGTGCGAAAGGGGTATCCCTTGTACTGCCCTTCTCCATTAAGCAGATATGGTGCGGTGAAAATGCCCGACTTCCAGTAGCGGAACGTTCCTTTGTGATCTGATAACAAATTGGAAGTAAAATAGAGCTGGTCGAATAAATTCCATTCATCGCGGTATGCCAAAGAACCAATGCCCTTTTTAAACAGTTTTTCCATAGGGTTAAAAAGGAATGCTTCGGTTGTCGCCTTGCCATTCCCCTTGGTCTTAAGTACTTTTTTAAGGCTATCGTCTATAGGGTCGTCGTTTAGATCTCCCATACCGATTAGTTTTGCATCGGGGTGCAGTCGTTGTACCGAGTCGATAATCCTTTTATTTAGTTTGGCGGCGGCGATGCGGTTAGGGGCACTCCTTGCTTGTCCACCACTGCGGGAGGGCCAATGGTTTACCAGAAAATGCATGGGCGTTCCGTCCAATAATCCCGATACGACCAACTGGTCTCGGGTGTAATTACGGTTACCGGCATCATCTTGTAAAATAAGACGATGACTGGCACTGGCCGTGGGAAGAAAAGCAGCTTTCTTGTACAGTAGGGCGACATCGATTCCTCTCTCATCCGGAGAATCATAGTGCACGATGCCATAGGCCTTCGGGAGCAATACAGGCTGTGAGATGAGGTCTTTGATCACCTTTATATTTTCCACTTCACAGATTCCGATAACATCCGGTGAAGTGCCGGTAACGTCGCTCCCTATTTCCGAGATGACCTTCGCCAGGTTCGATAGTTTCTTTTCATAGCGTTCCAAGGTCCAATGGCGCCTACCTTCAGGAGTCCTATCATCATCGAAAGTAAGCGAATCGTTTTCGATATCGAACAGGTTTTCCAAATTGTAGAAAGCTATGGTACGAATGCGATATTGTGTACCCTCCTGCGCGTAGCATAAAAATCCGGTGAACAACAGAAAATTGAGGTAAAAGTATTTCATGTCCTTAAAAGAATATTCCAATAAACGAAAAAACTGACAATTTCATAGGATTTATCGTTAACGCGACATGCTTTCTGGATATATTGAAAACCATAATTTTTTATTTATCTGAAATGCACCGTTTATCCGTCCTGTTGTTTTTATTCTTTGTCACCTACACTTTCGGACAGGAACCACAGAAAACCGTAATTAAGGGAAGGGTGGCCAGCGAGGAGTTGGGCGTGCTTTTGGAAGGTGTTATGGTGTCCATAGAAGGGTCCGATAGTGTAATGGGTACCGATGCCGACGGTGGTTTTGAACTCTCGGTATCAGGTACGGGAGAACGATTGATTTCTTTGAGGTTAAGGGAGTATTTGACCCAAAACATCCCTATCCAATTAGATACCGGTACCTTGGATATGGGTATGCTGTATCTCAAAAGGGATATTACCTATGAGCAGACCGATAATCTAATTTCGTTGACCGCTACCGAATTGGTCGATGAGGAGATCAGTGCGGTCTCCGTTCCGTTGCTACAGGGTACTAGAGACGTTTTTCTAACGACCGCTGCCTTTGATTTCGGACAAGCTTTTTTTCGGGTACGCGGATACGACTCCCAAAATGCAAAAGTATTGATCAATGGAATTCCCATGAACAGACCGATAAACGGTCGACCACAATGGAACCATTGGGGCGGATTGAACGATGTAATGCGCAATCAGGAGTTTACCCATGGCCTCGGTCTGGCGAACGGCTCTTTTGGAGGGGTTTTGGGCACCACGGCGATCAATACACGTCCGACAAGCTTTCGTTCCGGTACGCGTTTATCGTCTTCTTTTTCCGATCGCACTTACGCGGGCAGGCTCATGGCGACCCATACCGCTAGTACGGACCGGATCGCCTATAGTGTTTCCGGGTCTAGACGGTGGGCACCGGAAGGGTATATCGAAGGAACGTTATATGATGCGTTCTCTTTTTTTGGAACGGTGGAATACGCCCTCAACAAAAACAATAGCATGCAACTTACTGGAATTTTCGCCCCTAACCGAAGGGGGCGTTCCGCTGCTATAACCCAAGAAGTATTTGAGTTGGTGGGTAGGCGCTATAATCCCTATTGGGGGCTACAAAATGAAAAAACCAGAAACTCGCGGGAACGGCGGAGTATGGAACCAATTGTAATGCTCAATCATTACTATAGTACCAAAAAGTTCCAACTTCGTGTCGGGGCGGCGTATCAGTTCGGGGAACAGGCTTCGGGGAGGTTAGGGTATTACAACGCCCCAAATCCCGACCCGACCTATTATCGTTATTTGCCCAGTTACTATACCAATAGCACTATAGGGGCCAATTTTGAAAGTGCCAACCAGGCGGCACAGGGATTTATAAGCGATCCGCAAATGGATTGGCCGCAAATTTATGCCGTCAATACGGCACCCGATGCCGCCTATGTACAATACGACGATCGTACGGACGACCGTCGTTTGTTGGGCAACATTACCGGTAACTGGCAGGTACATGACAATTTTAAAATGGAGTTCGGGGGAAATTACCAACAGTTGACTTCCGAGAACTTTGCCGAGATTACCGACCTCTTGGGAGCGGAGTATCATAATGATATCGATGTTTTTTCGAATACACGGAACGATATCGGGAGTGCCCTTCAAAAAAGGGAAGGGGACCGTTTTGGATATCATTACAAATATGATGTTTCGCTTGCGGAAGGTTTTGTACAGTTCCAGTATCAAAAAAAGAAGTGGAATGCTTTTCTGTCGGGTCGGGGTTCTGAAAATAGCTATACCCGAAACGGGTTGTTCCAAAACGAACGCTTTCCGGAGAACTCGCTCGGAGAAAGCAATACGGTCGGTTTTTTGGATTATGCCGTCAAGTCGGGTTTGGAATACCAACTTACCGGAAGGCACTGGATTACGGGCCATGCAAGCTACGGTACCGAACCGCCCGCCCTTCAGCATAGCTTTGTGAACCCAAGGGAGAACAACCTAACGGTGGAAGGTCTTTCAAGTTCCCGTGTGACCAGTGCCGATTTAAATTATGTGATGCGGTTGCCAAAACTTACGGCACGACTCAGCGGTTTTTATACCCGTTTTCAAAACACAACCGATATCAATTTCTTTTTTGTGGATTCGGGTGTAGGTTCCGATTTTGTGCAAGAGGTGGTTACCGGACTGGACAAGCTGCACAAAGGCGTTGAATTGGGTATCGCCTATAAGGCCTCTTCGTCGGTTCGCCTCACGGGTGTTATGGCCTTGGGGGAATATACCTATGCCAATAACCCCCGGGTCGCCATCAATTTCGATACCGCGGGACCGGATGAGGAGTTGATCAATCAAGAGGGGTACAGCGACCTCGGTACGGCGAACCTAAAAGGGTACCGCCTATCGCAGGGGCCGCAAAAAGCATTTTCGATAGGGGTGGAATATCGAGATCCCGCTTACTGGTGGGTAAAGACCACCGCAAATTTTTTAGCCGACAATCATGTTGGAATATCGACCATTACACGTACCCAAAGCTTTCTTTTGAATCCGGATACTGGGGAGGCGTATCCAGAGGCCATCCCGACCGAAGTAGCTGCGCTCTTGACACAGGAACGCTTGCCGGACTTTTACCTTTTGAATTTGGTCGGCGGCAAGTCGTGGTTGAAAAAAGGCAAGTATGCCAGTGTATTCCTCAGCATAAACAATGTGTTCGATACGGTATATAAAACCGGGGGGTACGAGCAGAGCAGAAACGGGAACTTCGGTCAATTGCGACAGGATAACCTGAGCGGAAATCCCTCGTTCGGACCGCGGTATTGGTTCGGTTATGGGCGAACGTATTTTTTGAACCTGGCCTTCAGTTTTTAAACTGGATTAAACCCGGATTATGCATTAGAACTTCGTAATGAAGCTTTTAGCTGCGATAAAAATGTAGCGCAGCACCATATTTTGAAGTAGCTGGGAGCTGTAATAGATTTTCTAATGTATAAAGCGGGTTAAAATAGAGAACAACTGCCTTAATGGAATAATGGCATTTAAGATGAAACAAGATGTATTGTAAAATACGATATCAAATTACGGTTTTCTTTGTTGGTACTGCGCTATTGTTACAGTCCTGCGTCGATAGCGGCACGTTCGATCCTCCAAAAGAAGATTGTACTGAAAACACGGACATACCGGTCACCTTTGCCGAAGTGCAAAAGCGGTATGTCGACCAAACCGTTCGCATACAGGAAGATTTGACCATTGTCGGTTATGTAACGTCGTCGGATAGTGCGGAAAATTTTTACGGAACACTTCATTTTCAGGATAGCCCCAATAATCCGACCGCCGGCTTTCAAATTGCTGTGGACCTTCGGGATACCCATTTGTTCTATCCGATAGGAAGCAAGATTTTTATTCGGGTGAAAGGCCTGTATTTGGGAAAGAGTAAAGACGTTTTTGAACTGGGCGGTGTGTTCACTTCCTTTGGGAATACCAGCGTAGGAAGGTTGCCTGCTACGCAGCTGGACGCCCATTTGCTAAGGTCCTGCGAAATGGCGGACATGGTGCCTACGGTGGTAACCATAGAAGAATTATCAAACGCGCAGACCAGTACTTTGGTTACCCTTACGGGAATCGAGGTCGATAGCTCCGAACTGGGGAAACCTTTTGCGATTGAAACGGAAGAAACCAAACGGCTGCTGACCGACTGTGCCGATAACGAACTGTATTTGTTGAACAGTGGTTACTCCGAATTTTGGGACGAACCCCTTCCGGAAGGGAACGGTAGTATTACCGGGGTACTGTTGCGGGAAGAAGAGACCTTTTACTTAGCGGTTCGCGATTTGTCCGATATTCGTTTTTCCGATACCAGATGCGAGGACGTTGTCGATACCTTTAGTTCTAGAAATGTATTTATTTCCGAATTGGCCGATCCGGACAATAATACCGGAGCACGTTTTGTAGAGCTTTACAATTCTGGAAGTGAAAGCATTTCTTTGAAAGGATGGACGTTGGGCAGGTATACGAATTCCAATACCGAAGTCGGCGCCGTGATAGACCTTTCCGATTTGTCCATCGGTGCTAAAGGAACCTTGGTAATTTCACCGGACATCTTGGAATTTGAGGCCGTTTATGGGTTTGTACCCGATCTGGGTGTTGGGAGCAATAGCCCTGCGGATTCCAATGGGGACGATAACTTGGTGCTGATCGACCCGTTTGGGGAGTTGATCGATATTTATGGCGTTATCGGTGAGGACGGTAGCGGGACCGCTCATGAATTTGAAGATGGAAGGGCCGTTAGAAACACCTGGGTTACCGAGGGGAATCCCGTATTTACTCCCGAAGAATGGACGATATACAACGATACTGGAGCGGAAGGTACCATTGAACAACCCCAAAATGCCCCGGGCGACTTTACGCCCGGGACAAGGGATTGATGTTTGGGTTTAGCTTGAAGCGCCGCTGTCTACCTGGGCTTCTACCACAGCTTCGACACTGTCGGGGATGTTCTCGAACAGATCATAACCCGTTAAGGCTTCAATAGCATCTACGGAGGTAAGGAACTGCTGCCAATCTGTACTAATGTTTTGATCATTGGGCACGTTGATCGCAATGATCCTGGTACCGCTATTTACCCTGGAAATATCGTCGGATCCGTTGGGAAGTACCAAGGCCACCTTCCAAAAGGAATCCGGAACGGTAATGTTGCCGCCATCAATAGTACTGGCAAAACCATTTCTACCGGTACCTCCAGAACCCGCAACCCCGGAGACAAGGTGAACCTCAAAACCTTGTTCGGTAAGTGACCTCAGGTAGTTTTCGAAAGTAGCCCAGGAACGTTGGTTGTTGTCGGGGGACTGTGGTGCAATATTGGTCATAAAATAGGTGTTGGCATTGTCCTCGCTACTCCCGTTCCTATCGGCGGAAGGGCAAAGATGTCCACGATCGAAACCGGAATTGGTATAGTCGCTAGTGGTCGCCCTAAAGAAAGAACCGGGCAGGTCGGTATCCTGTCGAAAACAGTTACAGCGCGAAGTGTTGCCGGTCCAAGCACTGCTCAAATGCCAGCTTACCCAATTTGCGGTACCTCTGTCATTGTTGTAGGAAAGGGTATAGTCATCTTTGGCCAAAAAGTAATTCGTTGCGCTGGTACCCGCATTGGAGGGGTTTCCAAAAGTGAGGTTGCTATCCCGGGTAGGCCCCGAACCGCCCCCGCCTCCCGAGGTAGCTGTGGTTACTTCCACATTGTCGATATTCAGCCGATTGCCACCACCACCGGTTTTGTAAACACCGTACCGTGCCGGTTGGGGGTCGTTGATGGTAAAGGTGACCGTGTTTAGGGCTGTGGACGAGGTGGTTATCGTATTCCCGGCAAAAAACCAAGAGCCCCCGTTGTCATAGGATACGATCAACCGCCAGGTGGAACTCCCGTCACCACCGTACACTGCATGACGCACACGTATCAGTTCGACGCCATTGTCCATGTTAAAATTCATGATGGCATAACCGGTATTGCGGATACGTACCGATCGGGTACCGAATTTTCGATCATTACTGAGCGAACCCAATAGGGCATCCGACAGAAACCAACTTCCAGAGGAGCTCAATTGCACCTCCGCACCAGTATAACTACCTTTTGTAGTCGACTCAAAACCTTCGGTAAAGCCCGCAGAACGTTCCGTCAAAAAAACATGTTTATGCGGTCCTTGATTGTCCTGCAGTTCGGTTGGGACGGCTATTTCGCCGGAAATGGACAGACCGAAGTCGTCCATACCATCAGGGGCATTTTCCAACGGAACGGAATCCTCTTTTGTACAACCGATCAGAAATAACGAAAACATGGCCCATACGAAAACGGGCCTAAAAACAGATAACTTCATACTATGTAAAATTTAGGGTTTATATATGCGCGAAAATAACGGTAGTACTTTTCTTTCAATGCATCTGTTTGTTAATAAAACGCTAATTTTTAAGCAAAGAATGATAAAAAGTAGTCAAGGTGTGGATAATTTACTTTTATCGATATGTTCACAATCCTACCGTAGATTTTACCGTTGCCAACAAAAAGAGGGGGTGCTGTCAAATTTGGTTTCGGTATGCCATTTCCAGACGAATAGTACCTTCGGATAGCACTGAAAATCTGCAGTAGCAACTATTTAGGATTTGGAATGGTTACCGTCCAGCAGCTGTTACCTTTGTAACAATCCTTTTATGGTAAAGTTGTATTTGGAAGATTTAATGGTAAAATACAGATAGCAGTAATTTGCCCCAAAACAAGTCGGACCGACCCCTACCTTTTCCATTCACTTTTGTAGCACGCGTTTGTGCAATTATCATTGGGTAAAATGCTTATGGCGATGGTAAATGAAAAAGCAATTCCGTTGTTCAAGCCCCACATTATATTATTTCAACGTTAAAACGGTATAAAGCTACATCCATAAAAAAGAAAAGGTGACCCTTTCGGGGCCACCTTGTTCCGGTTTATATGTTGATCCGATTTTTACGGGCTATGCCAAATCAAATCGATCCAAATTCATGACTTTGTTCCAAACCGCGACAAAATCACGGACAAATTTATCTTGCGCGTCGCTAGAAGCATATACTTCCGCGATGGCCCGAAGTTCCGAGTTTGATCCAAAGATCAAATCTACCCGAGACCCAGTCATGGTAACGGCGTTGGTTTTTCGGTCCCTACCGGCAAAGGCTTTTTCGTCCTCCGAGGTAGCTTCCCATTTTACGCCCATATCCAACAGATTCACAAAGAAATCGTTCGTTAAGGCTTCGCGCTTGTCCGTAAACACACCGTGTCTGGATTTATCAAAATTGGTATCCAGTACGCGCATGCCTCCCAACAATACGGTCATTTCGGGTGCGGTTAGCGTCATCAACTGTGCTTTGTCGATAAACAATCTTTCGGGAGTAACCGTGTATCCTTCCTTTACGTAGTTTCTAAAACCATCTGCGATAGGTTCGAGTACATCAAATGAAGCGGCATCGGTCTGTTCGTCGGAAGCATCGGTACGTCCGGGAGTAAAGGGTACCGAAACCGTTTTCCCTGCGTTGGCAGCGGCTTTCTCTACACCGGCACAGCCCGCTAGCACGATAAGATCGGCCAAGGAAACCTGCTTGTTTCCGCTCTGGGCGCTATTGAATTCGCCCTGTATCCTACCTAAAGTATCTAAAACCCCGGCCAGCTGGGTAGGGTTGTTCACTTCCCAATCCTTTTGTGGTGCCAAACGGATGCGTGCACCATTTGCGCCACCCCTATAATCGGATCCACGAAAGGTAGCTGCGGAAGCCCAAGCGGTCCCTACCAGCTCGGATACCGAATGTCCGGAAGCCAAAATATTGGCTTTTAATTGGGTAATATCGTTAGCGTCGATCAACTCATGACTTGCCGCAGGAACGGGATCTTGCCAGATCAATTCTTCTTGGGGTACCTCCGGTCCCAAATAGCGGCTTACGGGGCCCATATCGCGATGGGTCAACTTGAACCATGCACGTGCGTACGCATCCGCAAACTCTTCGGGATTCTCCAAAAAGTGACGTGATATTTTTTCGTAGGCAGGATCCATGCGAAGGGAGAGGTCCGTAGTCAACATGAACGGTGCATGTTTTATCTCCGGGTCATGGGCATCCGGAACGGTTCCCGCCCCGGCATCACCGACCGGTTTCCACTGATGTGCCCCGGCAGGACTTTTGGTCAATTCCCATTCATAACCGAAAAGGTTTTCAAAATACTTATGGCTCCATTTCGTGGGCGTGTCCGTCCATGCCCCTTCGAGACCACTGGTAATGGTGTCGCTTCCTTTTCCGGAACCAAAATTATTTTTCCATCCAAGTCCTTGCATTTCAATTCCGGCTCCTTCCGGTTCTGCCTCTAGGAATTCGGCATCGCTAGCGGCACCGTGTGTCTTTCCGAAGGTATGTCCCCCGGCGATCAGTGCGACCGTTTCATAATCGTTCATGGCCATACGCCCAAAAGTTTCACGAATGTCACCTGCGGCCGCAACCGGGTCTGGGACGGCATTCGGTCCCTCCGGGTTTACATAGATCAATCCCATATGGGCAGCACCCAAGGGGCTTTCCAACTCACCATCGTTTTCGTATCGTTTTTTGTTTCCTAACCATTCCGCTTCGGAACCCCAATAAATATCTTCTTCAGGTTGCCATATGTCCGCCCGTCCTCCGGCAAAACCGAACATTTTTAACCCCATGGATTCATGCGCACAGTTCCCGGCCAAAATCAACAGGTCGGCCCATGAAAGTTTCTTGCCATACTTTTGCTTTACCGGCCACAATAGCAAACGGGCCTTGTCCAAGTTAGCATTGTCGGGCCAGCTGTTCAAAGGTGCGAAACGTTGTGCTCCGGTACCACCACCACCTCTACCATCGGCAATTCTATAGGTACCCGCGGCATGCCAGGCCATGCGAATAAAAAAGGGCCCGTAGTGCCCATAATCGGCGGGCCACCAGTCCTGACTGTCGGTCATCAAATCGTAGAGATCCTGTTTGACGGCGGCCAAATCCAACGATTTAAAGGCCTCGGCATAGTCAAAATCAGGCTCCATCGGGTCCGCTAAGGAAGAATGTTGTCTTAAAATATTGATGTTCAATTGGTTTGGCCACCAATCGCGGTTATTGGTCCCACCGCCGGCCGTTTGCGTCATCTCCCCATTTAAAAAAGGGCATTTTGCGCTAGAATCGTTTGCTTCCCAAGCATTTCCAGTATTATTTTCATCCATGTCGTGCTAAAATTTTAAATTGTAGAATTGTAAATGTATTAAAATACCCTACCGGTTTCACCATTCGGTTCATGTTTTGCACTATGTAGATATAAAAAATAGCTATAATGGCAAAATATGATGCACAGGGGGAAGTACTTATACCTTTTTAACTTTGAAATGGTACGTATAGAAATTGAATTATTTTTTAGGCATTCAAGGCGAAAAACGGAAGCATAGCCGTAGCTACGGTTAGATTCCCGGTCAAGCCGGGGACAGGCTTTTTAACGAAGAATAACTGAAAAAGAAACCATTTATTAGTACTATTTCAAAGTTAAAAAGGTATTAATTTTGAAAAAAACAAAACGTCCTCTAGGAATCATGAATAAGGCATAGGAACGGTAACGATTGTTTTTTCTAACTTTATGTTATGGAGAAGTTTTACAACGCTTTGCGCGAAGGGAATATCGGTACGGTCGGGGAGCTGTTAAAAGTGCATCCGGAGTGGGCGAACAAAAAGGACCAACGCGGTTCTACCCCGTTGATTTTATCGACCTACTATAACCATGTTGCATCGATACCCGTATTATTGGATGCCGGCGCTGCAATAGACGAAAAGGATGCTTCTGGAAATACGGCGCTTATGGGCGTTTGTTTTAAGGGATATCACGAAGCGGCCGAAATGCTGATCGGTTATGGGGCGAAGGTGAACGAGCAGAACGCCATGGGGGCCACTGCCTTGATTTACGCAGCAACGTTCAACCATTTGGCCGTGGCCAAATTACTTTTGAACAGCGGTGCCGATTTTCATGTAAAGGATGCTCGGGGCAATACGGCCCTAGACCATGCCAAAATGCAGGGTGCCCCCGAAATGATCGATCTTTTGGAAGCGGTTACGGGTTAAATGGGAAAGCCAAGGATTTTTGCGGTTTCGGGAAGTACCGCACGCCACTCGAGCAATGCCCATATTTTAAGATACCTTAAAAAAGAAACTATTGGTCGGGCTACAATCGATATTTTTAGCGAATTACAGGACCTACCACATTTTAATCCGGATTTGGATGGGGAGCAACTGCCCTCTCAAATTGTTGGTCTGCGAAAAAAAATTGCGTGCTCCGACGCAATGTTGGTCTGTACCCCTGAGTATGTTTTTAGTTTGCCGGGAAGTTTAAAAAATATGTTGGAATGGTTGGTGGCGACCACGCTGCTTTCCCAAAAACCGACCGCGTTGATCGTTGCCTCGGCATCAGGGGAAAAAGCGATGGAATCGTTGGAATTGATTGTGAAAACACTCGGTGCCAGTATTTCCGGCAATTCCAAGTTATTGCTTTCGGGCATTAAGGGAAAACTAGACGCCAATGGAAGTCCCGACCCGGCCACTGCGGCATTATTGCGAGGGTTAATGCGGGCCTTTCTTTCCGAACTCCAAGAAAAATAGAATAGTTAAAATGGATTATTTTTGAGCAAACCACTTCATTGATCGCTATCCCTTAAACAAGCACCTCCATGAAAACAAAATTGAAAGTAGCATTGGTACAGTCGGAAGTGGTGTGGCAGGAACCGGAAACGAACAGGAACAATTTTGAAAAACTGTTGCAGGACCTGGATTCCGATACCGACCTGATCGTTTTGCCGGAAATGTTCACCACGGGTTTTACCATGCAACCGGAACAATTGCCGTCGGACGAAGGCAATGTAACCAAGGCGTGGATGCAGCGTATTGCGAACGAAAAAAAGAGCGCGATTACAGGCAGCGTCCCTTTTTTGGAGCAAGGCTCCTATCGCAACCGGCTCTTTTTTATGACCTATGAAGGGGATTCCTACCATTATGACAAACGGCATACGTTTACCTTGGCCGGTGAGGATAAGGTATACCGTGCCGGAACGGAGCGGCCCATTATTTCGTATCGTGGTTTTCGAATATGCCCGATGATCTGTTACGATTTACGTTTTCCGGTATGGGCGCGCAATACGGACGATTACGATGTACTCCTCTACGTCGCGAACTGGCCTAAACCTCGGATTACCGCTTGGGACACCTTGTTAAAGGCAAGGGCCATTGAAAATATGGCCTACTGTATCGGTGTGAACAGGGTGGGTTCGGATGCATCGCAATTGGAATACCCGGGGCATTCCGCCGTTTATGACGGGCTGGGCGCGCCATTGGTGCATCAAAAGGAGAAGGGTGTTTTTTACGCAACTTTACAGAAGGAGCATGTGATGAATATTCGGGAAAAGCTCCGTTTTTTGAACGATCGCGATGAATTCAGTCTAAAAGTCTAAAGGTTTCGATCAGCTCCCAATTGGCCCTGACTTCCAAAACGGTAGGGTAGTAGCTGACCTTTTCGGGCTGTAACCTTCTTAAAAAGCTGCCCGTATCCCACTGTTGATTCCCATTGGTGTCATCGATAACACGAATTAGGTACTTTCCGGGGTCGATGGTAGAAAATTCGAATGCCGAGGTGTCGGTGGCGTACTTTTCCTGTTCCAATTCCCCGTTTTCGGTAATCAATTGAATGATCAGCGGAAAACGGACCGCGCCCTCGAGCTGTACCGTCAAATTACCGTAATCGGCGAGACTTTTTGTGGATAAATTATATTCCGTACTGTCGTTTACCGTATTAAAAAAATCCTGAATGGCGCCGGGTAGCAGTTGTACGGCATAGGATTGCTCCGGCACTGCCTCAAAATCAAAATCGACCTTATTTTCCAGGCTGTCCAAGGCTACCGTAAACCCGACATCCAACGAGTCCTTGTCCATTATGGAAATCAACGTGGAATCGATGGAAAGTAACGGCGTATTGGATCCGATCTGAAAAGACTTGTTAAAATCCAGACTTCCGTTAAAATTGGGTTCCAGAATCATGGAATCGATTCCAACTTTTCTTGTTTTAACGTTAAAGGTGTCAATTTGAGATACCGTTTCGTTGCGCACCGTAAACAGGATGGAATCCGCTTTAAACGGGGTAAACCAATAATTCAATGTATCCTTGCCCGGTTCTTTTAAAATGGTCGTACGTACGGTATCGGGCAATGGATGTAATGGGGCTATGGAAATGTCCTTGCCCGTTCCATAATACCCAAAAACGATTTTGTTTTTTGCGGCAAAATTGGGTACGGAAATACCGTAGCTTGGAATCTCCTTAAACATGGTCAGCAAGTAGGTTGAGTCCGTAGGCATGGTTACCGTATCGGTAACGTATCCTATCTTGTCGGTATTTTGGTCAAAAACGTTGTTCTTGGCTTCATCTTTTATGGCAAAAAGGGCATATTTTCCTTTTTTGATGTTTCCGATCTTAAAAATAATGGCACTGTCCAAGGTATTGGTGATATAGTTCGGGGGCCTTTTGAATACCGTGGAGTCGGTATAGGCCGTATCGATTTCATAGAGCATTACGCTAACAAAATTGTCCGCTTTTTTTTCGAAGGCATCCCTGATGACCCCGGTCAGTTCCAAGGAATCGATATAGGTTCCCGTGGAAAAAACATAGTTGAGATAGGGATAGGCGTTCCCCTCGTTATTGTCCACGATGCTTTGCCCGAAATTAAAGGTATAGGTGGTATTTTCTCTTAAGGTGTCCTTTATCGTAATTTCTACGACTTTGCTTGCCCCACCCTGTGGGGAGATCAGCGGAAGGTATTTTAGAGGAGGGGAAACAATAAGCTGCTCCTGTAGTTTTTCCAGCTTCACATATTCATCAAAATAGAGTTTGATGGTATTGGTATTGAAGTTGACCGACATGTTTTCCGGCTCGGCCTTTAGTAGTTCCGGTGGCGTTTCGTCTTTCGGACCTCCGGTAGGGTTCCCCCTTTTGGCGCACTGCACGAGGGCGGAAACGATAAAAAACAGAAATACTACTGCCAGCGCACGTTGAATCATACTTATAAGCTTATACCATTTTAAGTTTGAAATAGTATTATGTAAACAAAGAAACGATTTATTTCCAAAGTTAAAATGGTATAATACCATTTTTACTTTGAAATCGCGCGTATGGAAATTGAATTATTTTTTAGTTGTTCGAGGCAAAAAATCTAAGCATAGCCATAGCTACGGTTCTATTTTTTAACGAAGAACAGCTGAAAAAGAAACGATTTATTAGTGCTATTTCAAAGTTAAAATGGTATAACCTTGAATTTAGTGTTTGCGGCTCATAAAGCTTTGTTATTTTTCTAGGGTAGGGGAACCACGGCCATGCTGGCGATATAGACGGTGGTCCCGGGAATTTCGGTCAGTGTCCGGGCACAGGTTTCCATAGTGGCCCCGGTAGTGATCACATCATCGACCAGTAGAATTCTTTTGTTTTTCAGGGGCATTTTTTGTGTTACCGTATAAAGCGCTTTATTGGTCAACCATCTACCGATGCGCCCCTTCGTTGTTTGGGTCTTGGTATTCGCTGTTTTTACCAACAGCGCATCATGGTATTCCGCATCTAAATGTTTGGCCAGTCGTTGGGCAAAACCGCTTACTTGGTTATACCCTCGTGCACGTTGCTTTTTACGATGTAGCGGAACCGGTATGACCATATCGATATGTTGGTCCAACCCTTCGTCCCGTCGTAACAATTGGCCGTACCAATCTCCTAAAAAAGCACTTATTTCCGGATGGTTTTTGTATTTCAGTTGATGGATCAGCCGTTGTACGATACCGTTTTGGCGATAAAAAAGGAAGGAAGCGGCTTTTTTTATGGCAATTCGACCATAAAATATACGGTCTACCGGGTTTTCTGCGTTAAAGGTGTACTCGGTGAACGGCAAGTCATTCCGACAAACGGTACAAAGGAGTCGTTCTCCTCTGATTAAATGGGCATTACATCCAAAACAGACCCTAGGAAACAGGGTGTTATTGATATCATTTAGTATATTTGTTAAATTGGTGAAAAACAATTTTAGCCCTTATTAAACCTACTTAATACGTATCCTTTTTTTAATGGAAGGTCAAGATACTAAATTCAACTACAAGATTGTCTTTGCGGCCTTAGGAGCGGTTATTTTTGGCATTTTGATCGCGTTTTATTACAGCTACGCACAATCGCGTTCGCAAATCAGCTACTTAGAGGAACAAAAAGACCTGTTGGTCAAAGATCTGACGCTTATGAAAGCGGACCTCGATCGATTGACGGCACGGGACGAAGTGAGCACCATAGAAATTCAGAACGCCAAGTACGAGGTACAGGAACTTCGCGACTCCATAGGAAGGTTGAATTTTACGGTCGATAAATTACGGGACTACAAAACCGAACTGCGCAGGTTGGAGGCCAGAAACGATAGTCTAAAGCTAAAAAACGATTATTTAAAGTATAACAATTCGCGTTTGGCCAGCAAGTCAAGGGAAACCAAAAAACAAATGGAAGTGCTGCGAAGTAAAAGTAGTTCGCTGGCAGCGGCCGAAGCGTTACAGCGCAAAACGATACAGGAATTGAACAGGGAACTCAAAATTAAGAGCTATCTTAAAATTCAGGGTTCGCAAGGCAGTGGTTTTCGGGTGCGAAACGGCAAGCCGATACAGACTAATAAAGCATCCTTGATAGAACGGTTGCGGGGTACCGCGATCATCGTAAAAGACCCTACTGCGGCGGGAACCGAGAAAATCGTTTATTTTCAGTTTTTGGGTCCCAATATGCGGATCATAGAGGACAATGCCAATACCATCACCGTCAATGGCAACATCTACAGCAAAAGGGTAGAATTTCTGTTCAATGGCGAACAGACCCAGGTTAACGACTACATTACCTTGCCGGAGGGTTCGTTGGAACCCGGCACGTATACCCTTAACGTTTTTGAGGATGAGCGCCTGCTCTCCAGTTCCGAGTTTTTATTGAAGTAATGCCATTTCAAGGTTAAGATGGTATAAACGACAAGTTGTGGACAAGCATCCACAAGGCCCAATATGCTCCTAATCGGTAATGGTGGCCGTACAATGGACGGAAGCCCGAATTTTTAGGGTTTACTCGATGTTCCTTTTCCAATACCGGGCGTCTCATGATGCCGCGAGGTCCGTACGATGCCATAAAATAATTCTGAAATTCTCTCCGCTCTGTTGGGGTAAAATTCTATTTTTGCCAAATGGCAAATAAAGAAGACATCTTTAAAAAGGTTATTTCCCACGCAAAAGAGTATGGGTACGTATTTCAATCCAGTGAAATTTATGATGGTTTAAGTGCAGTGTACGACTATGCGCAGAATGGGGCGGAATTAAAGAAAAACATTCGGGAATACTGGTGGCGCGCCATGGTTCAGCTCAATAAGAACATTGTGGGAATCGATGCCGCGATCTTTATGCATCCGACAACCTGGAAAGCTTCGGGCCATGTAGATGCCTTTAACGACCCCCTGATCGATAACAAAGATTCCAAAAAAAGATATCGTGCCGATGTTTTGGTAGAGGACTATACGGCTAAAATCGAGGCTAAAATCGAAAAAGAGGTCAAAAAAGCGGCCAAACGGTTTGGTGACGCTTTTGATAAGTCCCAGTTTTTGGCCACCAATGGCAGGGTGGTAGAATACCAGAAAAAAATAAATACCATATTAAAACGCTTGGGCAGCTCCTTGGAAAAAGAAGACCTGGCCGATGTTAAGGCGCTGATCGAAGAGCTGGGAATCGTATGCCCCGTATCCGGATCAAAAAACTGGACCGACGTAAAACAGTTCAATCTCATGTTCGGCACCAAATTGGGCGCATCGGCCGATTCGGCCATGGACCTTTACTTGAGGCCCGAAACGGCACAGGGAATTTTCGTAAACTTTTTGAACGTTCAGAAAACGGGCCGCATGAAAATTCCGTTCGGAATAGCCCAAACCGGTAAGGCCTTTAGGAACGAGATCGTGGCGCGACAGTTCATCTTTCGGATGCGGGAGTTTGAACAAATGGAAATGCAGTTTTTTGTAAAGCCCGGAAGCCAAAAAGAATGGTATGAGGCCTGGAAAGAAAATCGTATGAAATGGCACCTTTCCCTTGGTATGGGCGAAGAAAATTATCGTTTTCACGACCACGAGAAATTGGCCCATTATGCCGATGCCGCAGCGGATATCGAGTTCCGTTTTCCGTTCGGATTCAAAGAATTGGAAGGAATCCATTCCCGTACCGATTTTGACTTGAGCGCGCACGAAGAGCATTCCGGTAAAAAATTACAGTATTTTGACCATGAGGAAAATAAGAACTATGTGCCCTATGTGGTAGAAACTTCCATAGGTCTGGACCGAATGTTTTTGGCCGTATTCTCCCATTCCCTAAAGGAAGAGGTGCTGGAAAACAATACCACACGTACCGTTTTAAAATTACCTGCGGTACTGGCACCGACCAAGGCCGCGGTATTGCCGTTGGTGAAAAAGGATGGCCTGCCCGAAATCGCACATCAGATCGTAGACGACCTGAAATGGGATTTTAATGTAACCTATGATGAAAAAGATGCCGTAGGTAGGCGTTACCGCAGACAGGATGCCGTAGGTACGCCGTTTTGTATTACCGTGGACCATCAGACCAAGGAAGACAATACGGTAACCATTCGCCATCGCGATACCATGGAACAACGGCGGGTCCCCATAGCCGAGGTCAATGAACTGATCGCAAAGGAGGTGGATATGAAATCGTGGCTCGGTAAAATGTAATACCATTATTGCTTTTTATTTGGGTAATTTTAAGGTGGAAATGGTATAATACCAATAGGTATAAGTATGGTACCACTGGCCTGCAAAGCGATGTTTGGCCCTGTAAGTCACCTCGATCGTAAACAAAATCAATCCATCTTTTTAGGGATACTATCTTGAACGGCCAAATGCAGTTTTTTTAAGACCGTTCGAATTTCCTCCTCGTTGTATGCGGCAAAACCCATCCGTATACCGTTATGGCCGGTTTTGGCCATATCATAACGTTGCCATTCCCCAATGATCAAACCGTGTTTTTTTGCCTGTTCGGAAATCGTGCGCCACTCGTACCCCTTTTGAAGACGCACCCACACCGCCATGCCTCCCTTGGGTATTTCAAAAGTAAAGACCGTACCGAAAAGCTGCTCCAACAATGTACAGAAGAGCGCCCGGCGCAATGCATAATGCTTTAATACCTTTCGGATATGACGGTCGAGATCCCCACTTTTGATAAAGTTCGCAAAAGCGGCCTCCAGTAACGAATCGCCCTGTCTATCGACAAAACGGCGCAGTTTGGCACATTGGTCCACAAACGCCCTTGGGGCCACCAAATAGCCCACGCGGTATACCGGGGCCACTGTTTTGCATACCGACCCTACGTAAATTACGTTGCCGTTAGCGTCATGGCTCGCAAGGGGTAGTATGGGGGAATGATCGTAGTGAAAATCGTAGTCATAGTCATCTTCGATAATGGCAAAACGATGGGTGCGGGCAAGGTTTAGCAACTGCATACGCCGTTCGGCCGACAGCATTACCGTGGTGGGATGATGGTGGTGCGATGTAACATAAACGGCCTTGATATCATGCTTTTTGCACAAATGGGCAATGGCATCGGTGTTGAGCCCATTTTCGTCCACGGGCACCCGAAGGAGCGTAGCGCCTGCATGTTGGAACGTAAGATCCGCTGCAATATAATTGGTTTCGCCGACCACCACATAGGTATTGGGTGCCATTAATGTTCGTGCCGCCAGGTACATCGCCATTTGACTGCCGCGGGTAATCAACAACTGGTCTTTTGTAATATGCAGTCCCCGGGTTTCATTAAGATAGGTAACCAAAACCTCGCGAAGTCTGGGATTTCCATAGGTGGTGTCATAACCCAAATAGCGAAGGCTGTTCTTGCGGTCGGCCAGACTGCGATATTCTTTGGCTATGGCTTTCATAGGTGTTAGCCGTACATCCGAAACCCCGTCGTTTAGGTAGTGATAGCCGGGCAATCTTTCAACTAAGGGCCGTTCCAATAACGGTTCTTTAAAAAATGAAAAACCGGCTTCTTGCGTGCCGGGAACCTCCATAGTATCGATAAAGGCCCGTTTTTGGAGCGTCGGGATATTTTGGTGGACAAAAGTGCCTTTTTTGGGAATACTCACTATCCAGCCTTGTAGCAAAAGGTCATCGTAACAGGCGATTACCGTTTTCCGGTGTACCGACAGTTGCGCTGCAAGTGTTCGGCTTCCGGGAAGTTTTGCGCCCGGGACGAGTACGTTTTTTTTGATCAAACCTACAAATTGATTGGCCAATTGAAGGTAGATAGGTTGCTTTCCGGAGCGGTCTATTTGAAGGGTCGTTTTATAGGGAATCATATCTGGACTACTTAAAAGTTGTATTCTGGACGAAAACGATAGCCCATAAAGCTATTACATTTGTTCGGAAGAAGCGCATCACATTCGGGAAATTGCCCGGTATAAAATTTTGTAAGATGAACGAGTTTAAAAAAGAAGCCCGTAATACGGTACGTAGGGGAGCCAATAGGGCCAGTTACGATGTCGAAAAAATAAATACCATACTGGATGCCGGCTTTGTCGGTTACGTATCCTACATTTTTGAGGGTCGGGCCATCTGCTTGCCCATGGCTTACGGAAGATCGGGAGATACGATTTATTTGCACGGCTCCCATAAAAACCGAATGCTGTTGTCCTTGTTGGAAGGGAAAACGGGGAGTATGACCGTGATGCATTTGGACGCCCTGGTACTGGCCCGTTCGGGGCTGCACCATTCCGTAAACTATCGTTCGGCAACCTTGTTCGGTAGTTTGGAAAAGCTAACCGACCCGGACCAAAAGACGCAAGCGTTGAAGTGTGTGGTGGATCATATGATGGAAGGCCGCTGGGAAGGAATTCGCCCAATGTTAAAAAAAGAACTGGACGGTACCTTGGTAGTGGCCATGACCATTGAAACGGCCAGTGCAAAAATTAGGGACGAGGGGGTAAAGGATGAAAAGGGCGATATGCATTTGCCCGTTTGGGCGGGATTGCTTCCTTTACGGCAAATTGCCGAACTTCCTGAAAGCGATCCCTTTCTTCCTGAAGGAGTAGCTGTTCCCGAACATGTAACGGCCTATTACCAAACCCATAAATATAACGTTAATGTTAGCGATCAGACCTAGTTGTGAAAACTGTAACAAAGCCCTTCCGGCCAATGCCGTTGATGCCATGATCTGTTCTTACGAATGCACCTTTTGTGCCGATTGTGTGGAAACGATACTTTTGAATGTGTGTCCAAATTGTGGGGGAGGGTTTGAAAAACGCCCCGTTCGGCCCAAACAAAAATTGGTAAAAAACCCGGCACAACAAAAAGCGGTATACCGTCCTGTTGACAAGTTCAAATTTGAACCGTTACAAACACGATGGAAAGACATTGCTCCTGAGGAAAGGTAAATTTGTATTAAAACCGATACCCAAGTCGAAGGCTACCATACGCATTACGGGCGTCACCAGGATAGAAGTAACGGGGTTCGTTTCCGCCAAAACCATTGGTGTTGATCAACACCGATTGTGCGTAAACGATATCGAAAAGGTTGTTGATGCCCAAATCCATACCTAGCGAAAAGCGGTCCGTAAGTTTTTTGTAAAACCCTAATCGTGTATTCAGTACGTTGAAGGAATCGCTCGAAAGGCTATTGGCATCGGTCAGCGGAATGGCGCCCACATGTTGGTAAGTAACGTTCCAGTAACAAAAGGAGAACAGTTGTAGCTGTAACCCGGCCGTCGCCCGGTGCTTGGGGACACCCGTTAGCGGGTTCCCTGAAAAGTCCTCTTCTTCGTCAACAAAATCGATAAAACTATGGTCGGTAAGGGTATAGTTCACAAATGGGGATAGTTGAAACCCATCCGCCAAGGGCAACCGATATTTTACCGCCAATTCAAGACCGCGATGCCTTGTTTTTCCTGCGTTTCGACCGATAAATCGATCATTGTCGATACGTTCCCCTACCAGCAGGTTTTGAATGTTCATTTGGTATACCGCCAGCTGTAGTCCCAACCGCTTACGATCAAGAAAAAGTTGGGTGCCCAGTTCGTAGTTCATTCCCGTTTCTTGTGCAATATCCGGATTTACCGCTCCATCGGGTGTTAAGGATTGTTCCAAGGTCGGGTTTGAAAAACCGCGGCTTACATTAAAATATACCGACTTCGAATTTGAAAGCTGATAATTCAGATTCAAACTGGGAAGTAGAATGGCCTTAAAATTTCTTGTTGCGCTTCTGTTTTCGGAGCCTTGTCCAAAAAAATCGCGATAGTTGTACTTGGTCTTATTTAAGTTCACCCCCACTTGCGCGGTGAACGTTTCGGAAAACGGAACTTCCAAACTACCGAACAGGTTTAGCTGAGTGCGATACTCTTTATTGTCAGCAAACTTTGCCCCCTGCAAACTACCGTTACCATTGTTGTCCTCAAAATTGTTTTGAAACTCGTCCCAAACGTATACATCCCGATACCCTTCGGTGCCAAGTACATAATTGGCGGGAGTATCCAGTATACCGGTTTTTCCCAAAAATCGGGACCGTATTCCGTAGCCGTTGGTAAATTCATCGAGAATACCGAACGGTCGTGCTTCGTAATGGTCCAGATAAGTATAGAAAACACTGGTCGAATTTTCCAACTTTTCGGAAAAGGTATGATGGTAGTTAAGTCCGGTAAGGGTATACTTATTGGCTTCAAAGCCTTGGGAGGCTCGCCATGTAAACGTGGCTTGGCTCGGATCTTCCGCAAAAGCGGTAGCCCCGAGAGAACTTGGTATTTGCGCGGTATAGTCAATATGGTTCAATAGGAGGTTCACCCTATTTTTTGGATCGATACGGTACCCAAGGTTCACCAACAATCCGTCCCGTTTGAACGTGCTGTTTTGGCGGTACCCGTCCGTTTCGGTATGGCCATATTGGACACCGAGTCGCAAACCGTTTTCATAATGGTTAAAAGAGAGGTTGTTTTTCAAAAGGCCAAAGGCGCCCACGGTAAAATTGTTGGAAATGGTGGTAGCGTTACCCAGCGCCTCTTTCGGATTTAGGATAATGGCGCCCCCCAAATTAGTGCCGTAGGTAGTCCCTTTTGGGCCTTTTATCACTTCGATCTGGCTTAGGTTTTCCAAATCGAACGCCTCTATGGTCGATACGCCCGATCCGTCCGTTACGGGAATATCATTGTAATACAAGCGAAGTTTGTCCGTTCCGAAAAGTGTTCGTGCACCTACCCCACGTATGGTGATACGGTTGGTGTTCAACGCCCCCGAAAACACATATACCCCGGGAATCTGGTTCATGGAAGGGACCAAGGAAACAGGGCTGGAATTTTGGAACACACTGGCGCCTACGATATCGGAGGGAACGATACCTATGGCATTTTTCCGTTTTAGGGCATCCAACAAAATAACCTCGTCAAGTTGTGTAATACTGTCCCGGTCCACGGGGTCTTGAGCAACTAAAATGGTGGTGAACAGCAGTAATACGATGGTGAGCGTGTGGTTCATCTAAAAAAATATCCTATAAAAATAAGGCTTATAGTTTGTATTGTCTTGAAAACCGGACCATTTATAAAAACCCTCGTTTTCGTTTAAAGTTATAGTGCGGCCATTTTCCAACATCGGTCCGTTTTGGTTACTTTTAGGCATTGAAAGATATTGAACTCATTTAGCCAATTGAAAAAGTCTAAATGAGTTCATTAACAACAGAAACACCGATAAAGCACTTCAGTATGAAAATTGTATCCTATAATGTAAACGGCATTCGTGCCGCCTTAAAAAAGGGTTTTATAGAATGGCTCAGTGCCACGGACCCTGATGTCGTTTGTTTACAGGAAATAAAGGCACAGGAAGATCAGTTGGACCTATCGCTATTCGAGGCGGCGGGATATTCCTATAATTACTGGTATAGTGCGCAAAAAAAAGGGTACAGTGGGGTTGCGATATTGTCGAAGACCGAACCGGACCATGTTGCTTTCGGTACGGGAATCGAAACTATGGATTTTGAGGGAAGAAACCTTAGGGCAGACTTTGGAGATCTTTCCGTAATGAGCATGTATTTGCCCTCTGGAACCAACCTCGCCCGTTTGGATTTTAAGCTGAACTATATGGCCGAGATTCAGGAGTATTTTGACGAATTAAAAAAAGAACGCCCCAACCTTGTGGTATTGGGCGACTACAATATTTGCCATGAGGCCATAGACATACACGATCCGGTACGCAACAAAAATGTTTCCGGGTTTTTGCCGGTGGAACGGGAATGGATCGGCAACCTGATGAAAAGCGGATTCATAGACAGTTTCAGGCATTTTAACAAAGAGCCCGATAATTATACCTGGTGGAGTTATAGGGCAAATGCTCGAAATAACAATAAAGGTTGGCGTTTGGATTATGGTATGGTCAGTGAAACCCTGGCCGCTCGCTTGGTTCGTTCGGTAATTTTATCCGAGGCCAAACACAGTGACCATTGTCCGATCCTTGTGGAGATAGCGGACTAATACCATTTCTACTTTAAAATTACCCATTAAAAATTGCCCTTCTCCGCTTATACTTCAAAATAAAAAACAACCGTAGCTACTGCTATGCTTGATTTTTCCTTTTCGTCTAAGCGAAAAAATGACTGCGTTTTATTTGGGTAATTTTAAAGCAAAAATGGTATAATACCATTTCAACGTTAAAAAGATATTGACGTATTACAGCTTGGCAATGTGTTTCCTAGGAAATGTCGTCGGTATCTTTGGACGGTTCATATTGTTTGGTCTCCAAAGGCAAAAAAAGCGGCCCGTTTCATTTGAAATGGGCCGCTTGTTGTATGCTAAACGAGTTTGTTATTTCTGTTATTAACGATAGATGGAAAAGTGACCGATAAATTCGCGATCGTCACGCTCTCCGTTCAGTTTAAGAACATACCAGTAATCTCCCGTTGGAAGATCTTCTCCATTGTAGGTCCCGTTCCATTCCCCTTCCCCAACAAACTGTTTTAAGGTACGTCCGAACCGGTCGAATATTTTGACCGTGATATCGGGGAAGGCATTGGAGTTTTTGATTCTCCAAGTGTCGTTTTCACCATCGTTATTGGGGCTAAAGAAATTCGGGATTTCAATATCGATGAACTCCATCGTTATTTGAACGGCCGCTTCACAACCTTTTCCGTCCACCACTCTTACGGTATACGTACCGTCGCGGTTAATGTAATAGGAAGGAGAAGCCGACGGTACCCCTTCGAAGTAGTAGGTGTACGTGCCGTCGCCACCATCGGCGGCCACAAGAATTTCATTGATGTTCCCCGGCATTGTCGTCAAGGTAAGTTCGTCCTGAGCGTCCAGACTAAAGGTCTTTGGCAACACACATCCGGTACCCATATGTACGATACTAATCGTATGGTCTCCAGGGCCGATAGCCTCGAACAGATTACTGCTCTGGGTTTCCGAAGGTTGTGGGTTCAAAGGATCGATAGGATCAAGGGCATACACGATTTCCAACATGTCCTGATCTTGATCTTCAAGAACAACCTGTGCCCCATAAAAGGGTATTCCTTCACGACATTCGATAAATTCCGTGATGCTACCCTCTATGTTGGCACCCGTTTCAACTTCGTCCAAAACAACGGGAACATCGGGTTCGCAATCATTTGCATCGGTTACGTATACTTCATAGAACCCTCCGGGGAGCCCGGTAATATCGTAGGTAGTACCTGAAATGGCATTGTATTCCGTGTTGGTGCCATCGTTTTGATCGACTACCCGAATGGAATATGGGGTAGTACCACCGGCAATGGTAACGGTAATCTGCCCTCCATTATCGCCTGAGCAAACCTCGTCTATCACCGAAGTGGTAAAGGTCAATGGAGCCGTTGGCCCACCGATGCGAACGACGGTTTCTTCCGGACAGCCATTCGCATCCTGTACCCGAATGATATGATCGCCTGCCGGGAGATCGATAAAATCACCACTATCATATGCTTTCGCCGGAGTATCCGAGGAAAGGTTGAAGTATTGGTACGGTGCAGTACCGCCATTGGGTACTACGGTTGCGGTACCGGTCTCCTCTCCAAAGCAGAGTACGGGCGTTCCGATGACTTCTGTGGGTAAGGTCAGTTGCTGTAAGGTAGGTATTTCACCTGTTTCGGTATCTTCACAATCGGGGAAGCCTGCGCTTACTGCGGTAATACTATAAGTACCGCTACCCAAGTTTTCAAAAATTCCGGTGTCGTTCGTAGCCGGATATCCAGCAGGTACCGGAGAAATGGTATACTGATAGTTTCCTTTTCCTCCAGTAGCGGTCGCCACCAATACGCCGTCCATATCGCCAAAGCAATTGATCCTGGCGTTGCTTTCATCGACATTGACTTCTAATGGTGCTACTTCTGGCATTACCCTAGTAATGGGTAAGGGGGCGTTACAACCGCTATCGTCCACTGCCGTAAATTCATAGGTTCCTGCAGGGGTGGCAACGTTGTTGGTCGTCCATTGCGCTGAAGGGCTTGCATTTCCGTCCATATCGGTATACACATAGTAAATGGTCCTTGGTCCCGTTCCTCCGGCCGCAGATACATCGAACCTTCCAGAACCTGCAGCACAGCTGGGTTCGAGCGAAATGAAAACGTCCAATGTTACTTCCGAAGGGTCGGTAAGAACGATATTCGGAATCGTAAGATCACAATTTCTGCCATCGGTAACGATTACCTCGTAATCGCCTTCCCTTAGGTTTTCAAATCGGTTACTGTCTTGCGGTACTCCTGTGACACCTGTGGTATTGTTTACCAAGCTATACTGATACGTTCCGCTACCTCGGTCTACGACCACTTCTATCAGACCGTCATCCCCTTTCGGGCAACTTGGGTCGTTAACTACTTTCGAACTTGTTATTTCTCTAATAGGCTCGATCAACGGGGTGGATATCGTTTCACTGTAATTGGCACAGCCACGGCTGTCCCTTACGAACAGTTCGTAATTGGTATCGCTATCAAGATTGCTAAAGGTATAATTTGATCCAAAAGCGACCGTTTTACTAGGATCTGTAGGATGTACAAGTTCAAACTCATAACCGCCCCATCCACCTTCCGGTATGGCCGTGATTTCGCTATCGTTTCCAGGGTTACAACTAGGTTCCTGTGTAAAACTATAGGTGAAGCTGAGCCTTCTCGGTGGGGCCTGTATGGTAACATTTTCCGAAGGAACAACACATCCCGAATCAATATCGGTCACTTGTACATAATAGGATCCCGCGGGCAATCCGGGCACGGTCAGTACACCGCTATCGGTAGAGGTTATCGTCGCCTGCTGTGAGGAACCATCGGCGCGGAATACTTCATATCGGAATCCGCTGCCACCAAAACTAGCCGCTTGGAATGTAAAACTTCCGTCACTTGCCGGAGTGGTACCATCCGCTAGGGTCTTACAGACCAAATCAGTTTTCCCGGTTACGGCCACTTCAATATAGTTGTACTCGTTTACCGTGTAGGTAACCGTAGCACGACAATCGGTAACAAGGTCATGTACTTCATAGAAATAATCCGCAACGGGGCTACCTTGTGGAATGGTAATTTCGTAAGGTGCGGCCGCTGTTTCTACCGATCCGGTAGTCAGGTTTATCACCTCATATGATCCCGAACCGTCGCTAATATCAATACGGAAAACGGCGTCATCAATACAGGTCATGGGCTGTGCCCCACTGCCACCATTGGTAGCGTCAACAACCGCCTGCAAAGGACGAATGGCCTCTACGGTAACGGTATTCGAAGTTGCCTCGCATCCATTATCATCCTTAATGATGACGGTAATATCCTGGGTAACGTCCTTATAGGTGACGGTCAGGGTATTGTCCGCGGTAAAACTGTTTCCATTAAAACTGTACAGATAGGGAGCGGTACCATCTACGGGCGTGGCCGTAATGGTTACTTCGTTTCCGGTGTTACAGCTATAGGGTGCCGGGGCGGCCAAGGATACCTGTAACAGCGCCGGTTCTTCTATTTCTGCTGGAAAAGTCTGCACACAATTTTTTGATGAACGCACGTATACGGTATACGTATCGGCGGCAAGATCTTCAAAAATATCCGAGGCGCCATAGGTTAATGTGGCGGTACTTGAGGTAGGTCGAATGGCATATTCATAGGTAACATCGGTATTCGAACTACCTGAAATCTGTTGTACGAACACTTTTCCGGTCGCCGAGCCCAAGCCACCACAGGCCACGTCCTGTTCGGTGCTTATTTCAAACTCGGGATCGGCGGGCGTGTCCAAGGTAAAGTTGACCGATGGTGGTATCGGACAGCCCGACAACAGGTCTTCTACCGTAAACTCATACGCTACTCCGGCATCCAAATTGGCAAAGAGTCCGGTGGTATTGGTTTCCTCACCGGCCACGTATCCGGCAGGTGGGTTTAACAAGGTAAATTCATAAGATTCCGATCCACCGTATACTTCTACTTGTATACTGCCGTCGTTACCTGGGTCACAACTTACCTCCTGAACGATATTCGGAATCTGTTTGATGACCATTGAGGGGTAAATGGCAATTGGGGTCGATACAGAACATCCATTGGCGTTTCGTACTTCCAAAGTGTGATCTCCGGGGCCCAGGTTTCTGGTGGCGCTATCGGTAATCTCACCATTCCAGATAAATTGTAGATCATCCGTTCCGGTATAGTCTACGGTAGCGTTTACGGTATAAATCTCATCGGATGGAGAAGCGCAACGGTTTGGAACGGTAAACGCCAAATTCGAAGGCTCCGGTTCCAGTTCGATGACCACGGGCTGAAAACCGGCCGTGCTATTGTCCATATCGAGCTGTACAATACACCCTGCGGCATCTTTTACATAAACATCGTAGCTTCCCGCTGGACGGTCGACATCGCTGGCCGGTCCAAAATCAGGGTCAGTTACCGGATTGCCGACGGGTACAAAGGCGTACTGGTATTCTTCCCAGGTGCCCCTTAGGGTATTGTTCCTTTCAAAAAACCGCTGGTCGTCCCATCCGCCCGTCGCGTTGACCGCAATTTTACCATCACGATGGCAGGTGGCATCCACCTTGTTTAAAAATTCTATTTTGAGACTACTTCGTGGTCGCTGTATCAAGAACCGTACGGCAGATTGACATTGGTTATTTGGGTTATAAATTTCGGCAACATACCAAGCGGGCAGCAAATCGTGCGGTAACTCGTATACGGCAGTGTTCGGTCCCGTAAACGCAGATACCGGGAAGCTTAGGGTCGTCGGTGGGGTTCCAAACTCATATGGAACATCACTGGGTCTGCCCCGACTACCTCCCCTGTAAATTCGGTACTCCAGATCGGTACCGCCACCAAAGTCGGTTACCGTAAGCTGTACCCGTCCATCGCTGGAGCTGCGACAACTGATACTTTCGGTAACTGCAGTTACGGTAGTTCCCTCGGGATGTGGAATAGTACCCATGTTTTTCCAACGTTGACACCCGTTTGCGTCAATGACTACAACACCATAATTCACGCCGAACAATAAACCCTCTATCCGTGTTGTGGAAGAAAAACTGGTACTGGTGTCCGCTGGGTCAAAAGGAATAAAACTTCCTGCTGTCGGTGCGTCCGGGTCAAAGGGCCATACGCGATAGCGGTACGGACCAGGAATCATGGCACTGTTTGTAATATTGAGGTCAAATTGTGCTCCGGTAACACAGGTTTGTGTTGTAGCGGAAGGCGCGGGTCTGGTCACTACATTGTTTGGTAGTTCCGGCATGTCCACAAATCGGAAAGTTTCATAAATACAGCCTCGCGCATCTTCTACACGTACTAAAAAATGACCCCTCCAGTACATACGTTCCTGTGAGTTGATAATTCCGTTCGCGGGTACGGTTACCGTTCGTGTGCGGTATCTTCTGGACCACCCGGTGGCAAGATAATCCGCTTCACTACGGATCCGATATACCGAAAAGGTAAGCGGACCTACGGCATTGGTAGGCTGATCGTTGGCGGCTCCCGGATTCCGTATTCTGATAAAGCCCCAGTTCATGCCTCCTGTCGATCTACAGGTTGTATCTTGAGTGTCAACGGCAAAATCCAATGGGTCGTCCGCAGCAATGGTTATTGTCTGTATTCCAGTAGTACACCCTAAGGCGTCGGTGATGACAAAGCGGTAATCCCGTGCGTCCAAATTGTTATAAAGGGTATTGTCGCTTACGCCTTCACCATTAAAGGTAGCGGACGGTGCCGCACGTTCAAAATCAATTTGGAACGGTGCCGTTCCTCCCCCGGGAATTATTTTCACCGCTCCCGTACCCGCGATACCACATTTGGTATCGGTGATTTCGGTAGTAAAAGTAATCGGTGGTGCTTCTTTTATGGTTATCGGTTGGGTTACGGTCTGGCAACCTTTATCATCGGTAACACGAAATACCAGAATTTCACCATCAACACTGGAATAGTGCGGGGATACCGTACTGGCATATGCGGTATCGGGCGCTCCTTCCTGTTTGACCTCATAGGTATACGGTGGGTATCCTTCCTCGGCATTGATACTGATTTCGGCATCGCCCCCACAACCCAAAGGTTTGTCCACATTGGCCAAGGCAAATAGCTGACCGCTGATATTGGTATCCGCTACAAGGGTTTCGCATAAGTTTGCGCCCCCTACTTTTATTTCATAATCGTCCGGTGTTAAATTGTTAAGGACAAAGGTCGTTGCTGCTCCCAAATCTACTTTTGAACCATCGTTTATGGTATAGTAGTATGGAGCGGAACCTGCGGTAATGTTAATGCGCAGCGATCCCGGTTGGCTGTTTTGATAACAGTACTGGGTGTCCGGACTGGCAGCATCCACTTCCACGGTAGGTCCACCGGCATCCGTCAATGTAAAGGAGTCGGTAGCGTCGGTACAACCGTTTGCGTCCGTTACCAAAATATCATAGGTTTCCCCGAGATCGGTAAGTCCGGTTATGGTGGCGCTATTTTGTGGAGCTGCTGGATGAAATGATCCATCGCTCTGTCTCCGTAATTGGTAGCTGAAAGCGCCCCAACCACCGGAAGCGTTGATTGCTACGGAACCGGCATTACCACAGTTCATGGGGTTTAAGGTGTGGCTTACGCTAATAGCACTGCTAGGAACGGCAATGGTTAGGGACGTTGTCTTAAAACAAGTTGAGGTGTCGTCGGTAACGGTGACCTCATAGTCGTCCGGTGCCAAACCAGACAAGGTAGTCGTGTTGGTATTGGTATTGGTCCCGGAATCGATGATACTGCCCCCTCCGTTGGTAACGGTATAGCTATAGGTCGTCTGAAATTCGGTAACACTAAAACTGAAACTACCATTGGTAGACCCGGTGGCGCAACTTGCATTGTTTAGCACTTGGGTGGCCACGGTAATATTGGATGGATCGATCAGATTGTAATTTCGAATGATCCTACAGCCATCGGCAGTAACTACTTGAAAGGTATATGCACCTGCGGAAAGACTTGGAAAAAAACCGTCGGCATTGGTTGTTCCGGTACCGGCACCGGCCGTAATACTATATGTATAAGGTCCTGTACCATCCACAACGGTAAGCTGCAAATTGGAGGTGCCCGCAGCGCAATCGCTATCGGGTACGGCAAAGGTAAGGTCTGTAGGGTCGCTTCCCGCACTAATGGTAAAATTGCTCTCGGCGATACAGCTTCCGTCATCTGCGATCAACGTGTAGTTTCCCGCACCAAGACCTGTAAATTCCGGGTTGTTTTGAAAGGTATTGCCATCCAGGCTAAAGGTATAGCTCGCCGGTGGAGCACTGCCATCGGGCAAAGTTGCCCGTATGGTGGCCGAACCGGTATCGCAGTCCAATTGTTGCGTCTGTTCGGTAGTTATTGTAAAACTAGGGTCACTGCCGACTGTAACCGAAATAGGATCGGATGTACATTGGTTACCGGATTTCTCTTGCCGTACGCGTAACTCATAGCTGCCAGCGGCCAAATTACCGAACGAACTGGAGGTCTGAAAAGGAGCGCCATCCAGCGAAAAGGTTACCGAGTACCCCCTGGCATCCAATATTTCCACAATGATGTTTCCATTGTCGGTTCCGTTACAGCTGACATTGGTAACATTGGGGGTGACCGTCAATTCGGGCTCTTCGGCCATAGTAACTTCGTTTGCCGGTATTTCACAGTCCTTATTGTCCCTTACAATGATGGTGTAGTTCCCCGCTGTTGAAATCGGTACATTGGTTTGGTTTCCATTGGTGAACGGTAAAAAGGTAGTACCATCGATACTATATTCATAAGGGGCATTGAATCCGGAAGTAGCGATGTTGACGATGCCTTCATTACAATCGATATTTTTGGTTACCGTTGCGGAAGGTGCCGAAGGGTCGAATTGTTCTACCGTTACCAATTGGGTCCAAGGGCAGCTGCCGTTTGCCAAGGTAACTTCTACAAGATACTGTCCAGGGTCCAGACTATTACTGGTATAAGTGTTAGCGGAAATAGGCCCGCCGCTGGTTGCCCTTAGGGCACCTGTATTGGTGGTTCCCGCATAAATATTGTAATCGTAGGTGGCCGCACCGTCTATGACTTCTACCTGAATACCATTAGAGGCATTACAATTAATGGCCACTTCTTCCGCAGTAGCGTTAATTTCATCGTTTCTTACTTCAATGTCTTCTAGACGAAAGGTACATCCTCCGGAACCGTCCAAGCTTTCGATCAGAACGGTATAGCGTCCTGCAGCTGGAACGGTAAATGTTTTTTCGGTTTGCCAGTTTGCTCCGTTTTCGATGCGGTACTGGTAATTGTTGGGCATGTTGTTGATCGTGATCGACCCTGCGCCCGCACAGGTAATGTGAGTAACGACCTCTTGGGGGTTCAACCCATTCGCCGTTACATTAAAAAAGTACCTCCCTGGAGGAGTGCCGTCGGAGTAGTTGACGAATATGCGGTATTGGCCACTTTCGGTAACCGTGAACTGGGTGTCCGTTGAAAGTTCGTCCCAGGTACAGGCCGGATTAAAATTTCCACATCCCGGAGATGCGGCCGGACAGCTTCCTTCCTGAAGTTTGGCCCAACTGATATTGGTCAGGTTCGGAATGTTAGTGGTAAGTACACGTTCATCGTTGGCGCCACAGAGGTAAATTTCGTGTAAGAAGTCACCTGAATCATTACAGAATTCCTGATTGTCCGAAATGCCTTCGAGCGGGTGGGTGTTGAAAATTGCCGTTTCCATCGCTATTTCCGGGCTAGTTTCTTCGGAAGGTGTGAACACATGCGGAAAAACAAATCCAAAAATGGAGGAAAAAGTAAGCACGGAAACGATACATATCATTACGCGCTTAAAGCGTTGGGAATGCGTAAAAAGGGCCATAAGTAGGTATTTAGCTATTTGGTCTGGTTTTTGGCGCTATCCTAAATTTGGGGAAAAAATAGGGCCAAAAGGTTTCTCTTTAACGATTAATTTGGGGGTTTAGTATGGTAGAAATGTCTTTTCGCCATACAAACCAACAGTAAAACTATAATATTGTCCGTGAATGATAAAATAGTACCGATATACGGGTGTAGTTGAACGATGAACGGGCGTATTTTATGGCAATACAGGAATCCAAAAACAATTGTTCGGGTTTCCCATTATGTGTAAATTTACAATCGACAAACACATGCGAGATATGGATTATAGTTATTTGCCACATACCGAAATTGAGGTCAGTAAAATTTGTTTGGGTACGATGACCTGGGGAAAGCAAAATACCGAAGCGGAGGGGCATGAACAAATGGATCATGCCTTTGATAAGGGGGTCAATTTTTTTGATACGGCGGAATTATATCCTATTCCCGCGGAGTCGGAACGCTATGCGGAAACCGAGCGAATTATCGGTAATTGGTTTAAAAAGACGGGAAATCGCGATAAGGTAGTGTTGGCCACTAAAATCGCCGGGAAAGCGGAGTTTACCAAGCACATACGAACGACCGGCTTTACCCGAGATGCCATCATTGGCGCCGTTGAGGGGAGTCTGGAACGGCTACAGACCGATTATTTGGACCTGTATCAATTGCATTGGCCGGACCGGAATACGAACTATTTTGGAAAAAGAGGGTACGAACACAGTGCCACTGACTATTGGGAAGATAACATCCATCAAGTTTTAGAGACCTTACGAGACCTGGTCCGTGAAGGTAAAATTCGACACATCGGCCTTTCGAACGAAACGCCCTGGGGCGTTATGCGCTATTTGGAAGAGAGTAAGGTACATGCCAGTTTGCCCAGAATGATTACGATACAGAACCCCTATAGTTTGCTCAACCGCCTTTTTGAAGTGGGCAATGCCGAGGTGGCCCATCGCGAAAAGATAGGGTTGTTGGCGTACTCTCCACTGGCTTTTGGGGTGTTGAGCGGAAAATACTTGGGAAATCGAAAGCCCGACAATGCACGGCTCACCCTGTTCCCGAATTATGCACGGTATAGCAACGAGGTGGCGACCAGTGCAACGCAGAAGTATTATGAACTGGCCCAGGAGCACAACCTTTCTTTGGCACAAATGGCCCTGGCATTCGTAAACTCACGTCCGTTTTTGACGAGCACGATTATCGGTGCCACTTCAATGAAGCAGCTGGAGGAAAATATTGCCAGTAGTGCCATTACCTTGCAGGAAACGGTACTGGAACGTATCGAGAAAATTCATGACGAAATTCCAAATCCGGCTCCCTAGTGCCTTTTAGCCGAAAAGGTCGGAGACCACCTGCTCTATGCGGGAGGCGAGAGCAATATTGATTTTGGTCGTTTTTAGACCTATTTTATTGTTTTTGGAGACATAAATAGTCGTAAACCCGAGTTTTTCCGCTTCCAAAATACGTTGTGTCACACGCTGTACTGGTCTAATTTCCCCCGCTAACCCTACTTCTGCCGCAAAACAGACCCCTTTGGGTATGGGAATATCCGCGTTGCTCGATAAAATGGCGACGATTACGGCAAGGTCTATCGCAGGATCATCTACCGAAATGCCCCCCGTAACGTTTAGAAAAACGTCCTTTGCGCCCAGTTTAAAGCCGGCCCGCTTTTCCAAAACGGCCAAAAGCATGTTCAACCGTTTGGCATTGTATCCGGTGGTAGAGCGTTGTGGCGTGCCGTATACCGCGGTGCTGACAAGCGCCTGAAGTTCGATCATTAGGGGCCGCATGCCTTCTACCGTTGCCGAAATGGAAGTGCCGCTCAATGCTTCGTCATTTTTAGAGATCAAGATTTCCGAAGGGTTGTTCACTTGGCGAAGTCCCGCGCCCTGCATCTCGTAAATACCGAGTTCGGCGGTAGATCCAAATCGATTTTTAAGCGCACGGAGTATACGGTATACATAGTTACGGTCACCTTCGAACTGGAGCACGGTATCGACCATATGTTCCAAAATTTTGGGTCCGGCTATGGCGCCGTCCTTTGTAATATGGCCGATAAGTATTACCGGCGTATTGGTCTCCTTTGCAAATTTGATCAGTTCCGCGGTGCACTCCCGTATCTGGGAAATACTGCCCGCGGCCGATTCTATATAATCCGAGTGTAGGGTCTGTATGGAATCGATGACCACAATGTCGGGCTTTGTAGCGGCAATTTGTTGAAAGATATGCTGTGTTTTGGTTTCCGTAAGAATAAGACAGGTTTCGCTCTCGGGCCGAATACGGTCGGCGCGCATTTTAATCTGTTTTTGACTTTCCTCGCCGGAAACATAAAGGGTCTTAAAAGGAAGCTTTAGGGCTATCTGAAGGAGTAACGTACTTTTACCGACGCCCGGTTCCCCACCCAACAATACCAGAGATCCGGGTACGAGACCCCCTCCAAGGACACGGTTGAACTCGATATCAAAAGTATCCAAACGCGCTTCTTGGGTGGTGCTGATTTCATTGATGCGAACGGGTTTTGCCCGTTTACGGGAGGGCTCGGCGGTCGTGTTCCAAACCTTTTTTTCCTCTTTTTGCACCAATTCTTCCACCACGGTGTTCCATTCCTTACATGCGGAACACTGCCCTACCCATTTGGCATATTGGGTACCGCAATTTTGACAGAAAAAGGTAGTTTTTTGCTTGGCCATGGCGAATCGAAAAAGCTTTTCGCGAAGGTAATACCATTTTAACTTTGAAATAGCACTGTTAAATGGTTTCTTTTTTACCTTGAATACCTAAAAAGTAATTCAATTTCCATAGCTGCCATTTCAAAGTTGAAATGGAATAACCCTTTGCGCCACATCCTTTAACGATGCTTATAAATTCCGGTAACAAATTAGCCTAAAGGAAGGGATTCCCTAGTGTATGACCGTAACAAGGTAATGTAGAGACGGGCCGACTACCTCCAATGGTGATCGGAACGGCAAAACGTTTTTCTAATATCCGAAATCGGCTTTTAGCGCATCTATTTTTTCCAAGGCCATTTCTTTGGTAAGGAAGTCGATCTCATCCATTCCAAAAGCCTTTTCAAACGTTTTTAAGGCCTTTTTGGGTTCTCCCATCTGTTCGTAGTATTCTCCTTCAAAATAAAAGCCCAACATAGTGCCCATAAATTCGGTTTTGCACAGTTCGGAAAGGGGTTTTAAGGATTCATAGTCCTCCTTTTTGCGGATTCCTGCATAAATGGCCATAATATCGTTCAGCTCTACCGGTTTTTGAAGTCCAAATAGGTCTTTGATGCCGTTGTATTTGTTTTCCAGGTATTGAAATACCGGTTCCTCAGAAGTTAATATCTGTTGTCGATATTCTTTTGGACTGATAGGTTTGAACATTCCGAAAATGTTGTCAAAGGCCCTGCCGATCCCATAGGCCGCGATGGAGATATGGTCGGCGCCGGCATATTCGTCATAGTAATAAAACAGGGTCTCTTTTTCTATTGCCTTTATCGATTTGTTCATTGCTTCAATGCTGGCGGAGTAGTCGTTTTTTTCAGTCTCCATGATGAGTTGGTAAAAAATACGCTTGTTATGGTCGGCCAAACGGGCGGGAACATTGGTTTCCATGCCGGGAGCCAAGGTAGGGGAAATGCTGATGTACGCATTGAACAACGAATTTTCCTTATACAACCAATAGTTTATAAAGTTTGCGGTGATGTCATATCCGACAATCATTTTAAAAGGGGCGGTGTTGTAGTTCAGGTCCAAATAAGGAATCAGTTCCATGCCCAAAAATTCAAAAAACTCTTTCCCTTTTTCTGATGGCAATCCATTTTCGTCATAAGCGCAATCGTCCAAACGAACGCTTTTTTCAAGTTGGTTGATGCCCACTACGATCATATCGGGCATTCCGTGAAACGTGCTATAGTATTTGGAGTTGGCCACCACTTGTTCGAAAAGGTGCTCCGCATCCAGAACGATGACCAAGGGGTATTTTTTTTCTTGGTCGTAATCCTCCGGGATGTAATAAAACACCTCACGGCGCTCCTGTAACTTAAAGGATTCAAAAATTTCTTGGGTGACTTGTGCGTTTGCGCCAAATGCTATAAAAAGGGCAAACAGGGTAAAAACATATCGCATGATTCACTTTTTGGTTGGGAAAGCGGGTTATTTCTCTTTGTTCAATAACGGCAAAACAAGAAAAGATATTGCACCGAAAACAACGATCATCAAGGTTTGGGAAATCCACATGATCCATCCGAAAGCATCGCCCGACACGGCGGTGATCCCAAAGATGGCCAAAGCCTTACTTACCGCGATGGGGTATAGTCCTACCCCGCCATTTGTGGTTGCCATCGCAAAGGCCCCGGCAACAAAGGCCACCATGAGTTGGCTCAGGCTTAGCGACATGGTTTCCGGAACGGTATATTTGATTACCCAGAGCATTCCGATATAGCAGGCCCAAATGAAAAGAGTGTGAAACACAAAGGCCCATTTCCGCTTCATTTTAAAAATACTGAGAACACCCTCCAAAAGCCCGCCCATAAATTTTTTGATCTTTAGGATAAAAGGATGATTCGATTTTTTGAATACCAAGATCATGATCAACAGTAGCGCCAAGCCTACACCGGCAAGGAGGAGTATCCCATTGAAATCGAAACCCCGTTCTTCAAAAAAGCCAAGGATTACATTGGTCTGCAATAGTAAGGTGGCTATCACCACCACCAACAACATGAACACATCGATTACCCTTTCGGTTACGATGGTTCCGAACCCTTTTTCAAAAGGTACCTTTTCGTAAGTGGCCAGTGCGGTCGCCCTTAAAAACTCTCCCGTTCTGGGGATGCCCAAATTTGCAAAATAGGCCATTAAAATGATAAGGACGTTGTTGTGGAGCCGTGGTCGATATCCCATCGGTTCCAAAAGATAGCTCCAACGGATCGCTCGTGAAACGTGGCCCAATATGCCCAGAAGAATGGATATGGACACCCAAAACAGGTCGGCATTTTTAATATAGAAGGCAATTTGTTCCCTATCGCCGGGAGCGGTACGGGAGTACCAAAACCAAACCAAAAAGATGCCCAGTGCTATGGGAACTACCGTTTTTAATGTCTTTTTTATCGGGAAACTCAAGGTGTACGATGCTTAGTTGGATGCAAAATGGTTCGGTATGGTCCCAATCGCACGTGTTAGAACGAATACGGTATTAACGGGCATAAAACGGTCGGCTATTTTCATTGGTCACAATCATTAGCTGAAAGAATGTAGTTTGATGCAAGACTTTCTTTCAAGTAATCGGGCCTACAAACCTTTGACAGGTATGTGGTTGCACTTGGCGGCAGGCAATTTTTATGGATTACAAAATAGCTTACTGCCAACTGCTGCTTTGACGCAAAGTTGAAATTGCGTTTCATGTTTTTCGTATAAACCTAAGCATTTTAACCCGGATTATGCATTAGAACTTCGTAATGAAGCTTTTAGCTGGGATAAAATATGACATTTTATGAATGTAAGCATAGCACCGCTACGGTTACATTTAAAAATGTAGCGCAGCACCATATTTTGAAGTAGCTGGAAGCTGTAATAGATTTTCTAATGCATAAAGCGGGTTTAAATACATCGTGGTTCATTTTACGGATGCCGTACAGTTACCCTCTTCATTCAAAAATACCAATTAAAAATAAGCTTTTGGGCAGTGCTCCGCCTTCCAAAGAACTGAAGCGGTATTATTTCAGCAAGTTGGTGTTTTCATCGGGAAACACCAATGACGGGTTGAACGTTTTGGCATCCGCTATTGGCATCCACGCATAGGTTATCAAAATAAGCACATCGCCAACAGCTACCTTTCGGGCCGCCGCTCCGTTCAAGGTGATTTCCCCACTGTTTCGGGGACCGGGAATGGCATAGGTTTCCAGGCGTTCGCCATTGTTATTGTTCACGATCTGTACTTTTTCTCCCCGGATGATGTTGGCCGCATCCATCAAATCTTCGTCAATGGTAATGCTACCGATATAATTGAGGTCCGCTCCGGTGACTTTTACGCGATGTATTTTCGATTTTACAACTTGAATTTGCATAAATGTGGTGTTCGTTAGTTTAAGGCAATGTTGTCGATAAGGCGCACATCATCAGCATAAACGGCTATAAACGCCCTATATTTTTGGTCGTCCTGAATTTTTGCGTCGGGCAGCAATGTTCGCTCGTTCGCAATGGTCAGGTACTCTAGTTCAAGATGGGGATGTTTTTCAAACGATTCTTTTACCCATTCCTCAATAGAACTTGCATTTTTCGTGCCAAATTGGGTTTTCACCGCTTTCAAGGTGGCATGGATAAAAGGCGCTTCTTTGCGAACGCCCTCGGAAAGGCGTTTATTGCGTGAACTCAACGCCAATCCATCGGCTTCCCTGACAATTGGGCAGCCAATGATCGTTATGGGCAGCTCAAGCTGTGCCACCAAACTTTTGATGATCTGTAGTTGCTGAAAATCTTTTTCCCCAAAGTACGCTCGCTGTGGGGCCACAGCGCGCAACAGCATTTCCACAACGGTACCCACCCCATTAAAATGGCCGGGCCGAAAGGCACCTTCCATAACCTTTTCCAGCCCACCGAAATCATACGTTTTCGCATGCAATCCTTCTTGGTACATTTCCGCTACCGGGGGAACGAAAACCAAAAGCTGTTCCGATACGGAATTTAAAAGGGCCAGGTCGGTTTCATGGTCGCGTGGATAGCTTTCGAGGTCCCCTGCATTGTTGAATTGGGTGGGGTTGACAAAAATACTGACCACTACCACATCATTTTCGGATACCGCCTTTCGTACCAGTGCCAAATGGCCATCGTGCAAGGCTCCCATGGTCGGGACCAAACCCAGTAGGCTGCCCGGTGCTCGGTTGGAGAGCGCGGATCTTAGGGCTTTTTTGGTTTCTATCAAAGGCATATTTCATGGTTAAAAGCGAGCAAACTTACTATAAATACGGCTAATCTGCATAATTTTTGTAGTTTTGCAACTCCGTAAGAACGGTTAACGTATATACAGCTTCTATGAATGGCAAAAAGATATTGTTCGTATCTTCAGAATTAGTTCCTTACCTTCCTGAAAATGAGGTGTCCTTGATGTCTTACGAAACACCCCGAATGGTGAACAGTAAAGGCGGTCAAATCCGTATTTTTATGCCCAGGTACGGCAACATCAACGAACGTAGGCATCAGTTGCACGAAGTGATTCGTTTGTCGGGTATGAACTTGGTCATCAATGATATGGACATGCCTTTGATTATAAAGGTAGCGTCCATTCCTAGAGAACGCATTCAGGTATACTTTATCGATAATGACGAGTATTTTAAAAGAAAGGCCACTTTTAGTAACGAAGAGGGCGCTCTTTTCCCCGATAATGACCAACGGGCCATATTTTTCGCCAAGGGTGTAGTAGAAACGGTAAAAAAGTTGAACTGGAACCCTGATATTATCCACGTTCACGGATGGATGGCCTCATTATTACCTTTGTATCTTAAAAAATATTACGCGGACGAACCCTTGTTCACCGAAAGTAAAATTGTAACATCGGTCTATAAAAAATCCTTTGATGGGATGCTCGACCAAGGGATGATGCAAAAAATCGCCTTTGATGGAATTCCAGAGGAGCAAATCCAACCTTTGGCCTCGCCCGATTATAATAATTTGTTAAAAGTGGCCGTAGATTTTTCGGATGCGGTTATTTTAGCCTCGGAAGAAGTTCCAGAAGCGTTAAAACAACACATTTCCAACCTTCAAGTACCAGTGTTGCCGTATGTTCCCTTGCAAGAATTTGAGGACGCGTATGCCAACTTTTATGAAACGGAAGTTTTAAAGTAACCCAAATGATTTTTCTGAAAAAAATAAAAGCGCCCGCCTTGTTGGTAGGCTTGCTGCTATTGGCCCTTGTTTCCTGTGAAGAGGATCTTACCACTCTAGGGGGTACCGTCGTAGGAAGCGAACCCTTTTCTACCGGTAACGAGACTTACCCGGTGTTTGCGGTCAATAAAAAAATTAACGCAGTACAGACCAATCGGTTGCCGCTGTACCAGTTGGGTGTCTTTAACGATGCTGTTTACGGGCGAACGGAAGCACAGATCACTTCTCAACTGCTATTGCCCGAAGGAAATCCGACCTTTGGTGCGAGCACCCAGGACGAAGAAGACAATGACCCTGATAAAATTCCCGAGGCGGAAACGGTAACGGAAGTGGTTCTTTACATCCCGTATTTGAGTCAGACCGAAGCGGTAAGGGATATGGACAATGATGGAGTGGACGATTTTTTGGATATCGAACCAGAAAATCCCAATAACGATAACGATGGTGATGGTCTTACCAATGCAGAAGAACGTGCTTTAGGAACCAACCCTTTGGAGAAGGATACCGATAATGATGGAGTAGATGATGATGTAGATGAGGAGACGTTGCAGAATAACTTTCCCAAAACAATCGATATCGATAGTATCTATGGAAATCGGGAGGCAGGATTCCGATTAACGGTAAGCGAATCCGAATTCTTTCTTCGAGACTTTGATCCGCAAAGCAACTTTACCGAGCAGCAGGAATATTTCAATACTCAACGGTTCGATCAGGATTTTTTGGGAGATTTGCTATATCAGACCGATACCTTGGAGACCATCAGCAATCTTGAATATGTATTTGACAACGAGGACGATCCCGATACCGAGGAAAACGAGGCGTTGTCGGTAACCAAGGCCGACCCGGGCATACGTGTCGTTTTGAGCGCTGAATTTTTTCAGGAAAATTTAATCGACAAAGAGGGTAGTTCGGAACTACGTAGTCAGGCCAATTTCAATGAATTTTTACGGGGTATCCATATTGCGTTAGAACCAATAGGGGAAGAACTAATGCTGTTGCTGAACTTGAACCAGGCCGAAGTGCAGCTAACCTATACGTTTGAAAGTGAAAATCCGGACGATGCTGATGACAACATAATAAATGAACGCACCATAGTATTGAATTTACTTCGGGCAACTCCTCAAGGAACGGTTGGCAATGCGGTAAATACGATTATTCAAGATGACTTTCCTGCGGAGGTCATTGAAAACTTTAACGAATCGAACGCCTCTAGAATCTATTTAAAAGGTGGTGCCGGTTCTTATTCCCAGATTAATTTGTTCAGTGATGATACGGGAGAGGAGACAGATGCCATAACCAATATTAAGGCGCAAAACTGGATCATTAACGAGGCGAACTTGGTTTTTTATGTAGATCGAACGACCTTGGGAGATGCAGCGGTGACGGAACCTATGGATGATGTTGCATTTCGAGAACCGTTCCGTTTGTACCTGTTTGATCTGGAAACCGGAATCCCTATTATAGATCTTAGCACCGAGGTTTCCGCGGCCAATACACTTTTTGGTAGTTTTTTGAATTACGACGGTCTCTTGGAGCGTGAAGACGGACAAGGCATAAAATACACCGTTAGGATTACCGATCATATCAACGATTTAATCCTTAGGGACCAAGAGAACGTTGCCTTGGGGCTCATGCTTACCCCTGACATATCCACCATAGGAAATTTTAGGACGGCATCGGCGCTGGTGGAAGGTGAGACAGATATTGCACTTCCAATAGAGCCCACTTATACACCGGTGGGCACGGTACTTTTCGGTAGTGGACCAGACGTTCCGGAAGCCCAGCGTTTACAACTGGAAATTTTTTATACCGAGGCGGACTAAAAGGGGGATGTCGATTGCGATGTAACGCAATGGTTTTCGATTATGATCGAGACAGTAAAACAAAATAACTTCAAAGAAAATATACGTACGTTAACGACGTTTGTTAAACGTAGGCGGTGTTTCCCTTACATTTGCGACGTACTTGTAAATCCTTTTTAAATTCAATTTTATGTGTGGAATAGTCGGTTATATAGGATATAGAGAAGCCTATCCAATACTTATTAAAGGTTTGCAGCGCTTGGAGTACCGTGGGTACGACAGTGCCGGTGTGGCCATTTATGACGGCACCGATATTAACCTGGCCAAAACGAAGGGAAAGGTCGAAGATCTTTCGAAGAAGGCGGAATCTTCTATTTCGGTAAAAGGGAACTTAGGTATAGGCCATACGCGTTGGGCTACCCATGGTGTTCCTAATGATGTAAACTCGCACCCACACTATTCGAACTCTGGAAATTTGGTAATCATCCACAACGGAATCATCGAAAATTATGAATCGATAAAAAAAGAACTGGTAAAACGCGGCTATACCTTTAACTCCGATACCGATACGGAGGTATTGGTAAACTTGATCGAAGAAGTACAAAAAACCGAAGATGTGAAATTGGGCAAGGCCGTACAAATAGCGCTCAACCAAGTGGTAGGTGCGTACGCCATCGCAGTTTTTGATTTGAAAAAACCCGATGAGATCGTGGTGGCCAAACTCGGTAGCCCGTTGGCCATAGGTGTGGGCGACAACGAATTTTTTATTGCTTCGGACGCATCCCCTTTTATCGAGTTTACCAACAATGCCGTTTACCTTGAGGACGAGGAAATGGCGATCGTACGTTTGGGCAAAGAGATCAAACTTCGAAAGATAAAGGACGATGCCATTGCATACCCCAATATTCTAGAGCTACAATTAAATTTGGAAGAAATTGAAAAGGGCGGCTACGACCATTTCATGCTAAAGGAAATATACGAGCAGCCTAGGGCCATTTTGGACACTTACAGAGGGCGTTTGTTGGCCGATCAGGGCCTGATCCGAATGGCGGGTATCGATCAAAACCTGGAAAAATTTTTGAAGGCCGATCGTATCATTATCGTCGCTTGCGGAACCTCTTGGCACGCGGGACTTGTTGCGGAGTACATTTTTGAAGATTTGGCCAGGATACCGGTGGAGGTGGAATATGCCTCGGAGTTCCGATATCGAAATCCGGTCATCACCGAAAAAGACGTATTGATCGCTATTTCCCAGTCGGGGGAGACCGCCGATACCCTTGCCGCTATCAAACTGGCAAAAGAAAAGGGCGCTTTTGTATTTGGAGTGTGTAACGTAGTAGGGTCGTCTATCGCCAGGGCCACCGATGCCGGAGCGTATACCCATGCCGGCCCCGAAATTGGGGTGGCCTCTACCAAAGCCTTTACTACACAGATTACCGTGTTGACCCTGATTGCCTTAAAGCTCGCCAAAGAAAAAGGGGAGTTCTCCGAATCAAAATTCCACGAGTTTCTTACCGAATTGGAAACCATTCCATCCAAGGTAGAGACCGCCTTAAAATCGGACGCACAGATAAAGATGGTCGCCGATGTATATAAAGATTCCAATAACTGTCTTTATTTGGGAAGGGGATATAATTTCCCGGTTGCCCTGGAAGGGGCCCTCAAATTAAAAGAGATCAGTTACATACACGCCGAGGGGTATCCCGCGGCTGAAATGAAACACGGTCCTATCGCCCTGATCGACGAACAAATGCCGGTCATCGTTATCGCGACCAAAAAAGGTCATTACGAAAAAGTAGTGAGCAATATCCAAGAGATCAAGTCCCGAAAAGGTAAGATCATCGCCATCGTTACAGAGGGTGACGAACAGGTACGTAGTCTGGCCGATCACGTTGTGGAGGTTCCGGAGACCTTGGAAAGCCTAACGCCTTTGTTGACCACCATACCACTTCAATTGCTCTCTTACCATATTGCAGTGATGCGGGAGTGTAACGTGGACCAACCCAGGAACTTGGCAAAATCGGTTACGGTCGAATAGTCAGAATTATAACCAAATAAATGTAAGGCCTCGATTTTTTTCGTGGCCTTTTTTGTTTCGTTTTTTGAAGATATCTCAGAATTACGGGGGTGTTGTTAGGAATAAAATACTATGCATGCATCCTTTTTTTTGTTTTATGATTTTCGATGTAAAAAAATCTGTATCTTGCCTTACAAACTAATATAACTCAAAACGAATATGAGAACAGTACTGTTGTTAACGTTTTTACTGTCGGGAATTCTTGGTTTTTCCCAGACCGTAATAAACGGAAAAGTAGTCGACCAAAACGATCAGCCTGTCCCGGGCGCCAACGTGGTCATTGAGGGAAAAGCCATTGGAACCGTAACGGATTTTGATGGTAATTTTGTTTTGGAGACTTCTGAAGTGCCCCCTTTTCAACTGAAAGTAACGAGTATCGGATACACTGACGCGACCGCTGAGGTTACCGAAAACAACCAGACCCTTTCCATTGTGGTCTCCGAGGCACAAACCTTTTTGGACGAGGTGGTCATCTCCGCCTCCCGAACGCCGGAACGTATTTTTGAATCGCCGGTTTCCGTAGAGCGGTTCGGACTTAAGGAAATTAAATCGACCACGGCGGAATCCTTTTATGGAGGATTACAGAACCTGAAAGGTGTCGATGTCAATACCAATAGTTTAACTTTCCAGTCGATCAACACCCGTGGTTTTGCCGATTTTAACAATACCCGTTTTATGCAATTGGTCGATGGGATGGACAACTCCGCTCCCGGGCTGAATTTCGTGCTCGGTAACTTGGTGGGAATGTCCGAATTGGAAGTGAACAGTGTAGAAATACTCCCGGGTGCCTCTTCCGCACTATATGGTGCCGGCGCATTCAACGGTATTTTGTTCATGACGAGTAAAAATCCTTTCGATTATCAAGGAATAAGTACTTATTTTAAAACGGGGATCACTTCCCAAACAGCGGCGGGCGATAACAGTTATTACGATTTTGGAATTCGTGCGGCGCACGCGTTTAGCGATAAGTTTGCGTTGAAGGCCAATTTTTCCTATCTGCAAGGGGAGGATTGGCATGCCGTAAACGATATTGATTTGGGGAATCCCGGTCTTACCCGAACCGATCCCGGTTATGACGGTTTGAATATTTACGGGGACGAGGTGTCCAATGTGATAGACTTTGATGAGTTTGCCGGTCTGCCTTCCGGCACGCTTGGTTCCGCATTAATATCGAGAACGGGTTATGCCGAACAAGATTTGAATAATTATGGAGCGCAGAGCGTTAAGTTCGACGGGTCGGTGCACTACAAGCCTTTTGGCGATGACCTGGAAATTATTTACAACGGTAGAGTAGGTAGGGGAAATACCATCTACCAGGGTGCAAACCGCTATGCGATTCGAGATTTTATTTTGCAACAGCACAAGATAGAAATTCGTAACGATAACTTTTTTGTTCGCGGGTATACCACGATCGAGAACTCTGGAAATTCATATGATACCCGTTTTGCGGCCATCAACGTGAACAGAAGGTGGAAAAGAGACGCGCCAAACCCTAACAACCCTGCGGAACCCTCTTGGTTCGGAGATTACATCTCCACCTACATTGGAGCGCGTTTGGGCGTAGGTACGGGTCAATTGGCCGATGATGCCACCGCACATGCCGCCGCTAGGGCAGCTGCCGATACGGGTCGTCTAATTCCGGGGACTCCCGAGTTTGAAGCGGCGTTCAACAGTGTTATTTCCGATGGGGACCTGAGTAGTGGTGCCAAGTTTATCGATAACACCAAGTTGCGCCATGCCGATGGAAATTACAACTTTAGCCACTTGTTGAACGATAAGGTAGACCTACAGGTCGGTGGTTCCTTTCGAGAGTATGAATTGAATTCCAATGGAACCATCTTTACCGATTTTGATGGGCCGATTACCTACAGCGAGTTCGGTGCGTATACGCAGATACAAGGAAAGGTGATGGATGAACGTTTGAAATATACGGCTTCCGTTCGTTACGACAAGAATGAATTTTTTGATGGTTTCTTCTCGCCAAGAGGATCTTTGGTATATACCTTTGGCGAAAGACGCAACCATAATATTAGAGGTTCGGTACAAAAAGGGTTCCGTAACCCGACGACGCAAGATTTGTTTATCGGACTTAATAGTGGTCGAGCGGTATTGGTCGGTTCGGCACCGGATAACCTGGATCGCGACGTGCGTACTTTCGGGTTGAATCCTTCCGAAAACGGTGCTGCGCTTACTGGCTCTCCAACAGCAACAATCGTAGGTAGGGATGCTTACGAAAATGCTTTCAGTGTCAGTTCCCTGCAGGCGGGAGCTCCAGAGGCTGCAAATGTTGGACTGGTAAAGCCTGAGGAAATCACGGCCTATGAAGTAGGGTATCGGGCGCAAATGGGGAAAACCGCTATCGATATTAGCGGGTATTATAACGATTACAACGATTTTATCTCCACCACCTTGGTTTCTGTTCCGCTTTACGGCGACGTAGGGTTTACCGAAGTGGATAACACCGGTAAGCCCCTTGCTTTGAGCGCTTTGGAGAACGGGGATACCCAAGTGTACCAGACCTACACCAATTCACAGGCACCAATCAAGTCTTATGGGGTTACCGCCGGTGTGGATACCAAAATTTTAGGGAACTTTGATGTTGGTGTCAACTACACCTTCTCCGAACTAGATTTTAACCAAGCGGCCTTCCCTGACTTTAGACCGAGGTTCAACACCCCAAAACATAAGGTGAAAGCGTCCTTCGGAAATACGGAACTCTTCAAAAATTTTGGTTTTAACGTAAACTATAGATGGAGCGATTCCTTTTTATGGCAGGCTACTTTTGCCGATGGGGACGTACCGTCTTTTAGCGTGGTCGATGCCCAGATCAATTACTCCGTACCAAGTATAAAATCTATTTTTAAAGTAGGAGGATCGAATATCCTTAATGAAGAATATTTTACCGCCGTAGGTACCGGGCTGGTAGGGGCGATATACTATGTTTCTTGGGCGATAAACCCTTAGTATAACGGCTTATAAAAATGTATTGAATTAGAATAGGCACCTTAGATTAGGTGCCTTTTTTTATTGCAGATAAACAGGTGGGCATTGGAGATAAACAATGAAAAGGATCGGCGGGAGAAACGGGCCGGTAACGGAATTAGGTTTATGGTCTTGTTTTTGTAGAAAATTTTCCTGTATGGATTTCGGTAATATCGGTCTTATTATCATTTCAAAGTAAAAATGGTATCAGGAGATGCCCTTGGTATTGCCATCTTTTAAAAGGAATCCGTTCCTTCACGATTACTATGGTCCGGGGACATTTCCGTTTAGCTGGCAATCCCTTCGGGCCATCGCTTTTTTAATACAAAAAAAAGGGCTGGAAAGGATTTTCATTTCAACTATAAAATCCTATCTTTGCAGCCTGAAAAACAGAGGTGTTTTTCCGCAATCGTAGTCTTAAGTAATATATAAACACATACGTAATGTCCAAAGTTACAGGTAAGGTTTCACAGATTATCGGCCCGGTGGTCGATGTTGAATTCGAGTCGGGTTCAACACTTCCAAAAATTTATGATTCACTGGAAATTTCAAATGCCAACGGTACAAAATTGGTTTTGGAGGTACAGTCCCATGTAGGTGAGAACACCGTGCGGACCATTTCTATGGATTCTACCGATGGTTTGAGTAGGGGAACCGATGTACTTGCTACTGGCGCCGCGATACAGATGCCAATAGGTGACGACGTATATGGCCGATTGTTCAACGTGATCGGAGATGCTATCGACGGATTGGGCGATTTGCCAAAAGCAGGTAAAGATGGTCTTCCGATACACCGTGAGGCTCCCAAGTTTGAGGATCTTTCTACCTCTACGGAGGTATTGTTTACCGGTATCAAAGTAATCGATTTGATCGAACCTTACGCAAAAGGGGGTAAAATTGGATTGTTCGGTGGTGCGGGTGTTGGAAAAACGGTATTGATTCAGGAACTGATCAACAACATCGCCAAAGGGCATGGTGGCCTTTCGGTATTTGCCGGAGTAGGGGAACGTACCCGTGAAGGAAACGATTTGTTGCGTGAAATGTTGGAATCGGGTATCATCAAGTATGGCGACGATTTTCTCCATTCCATGGAAGACGGCGGTTGGGACCTTTCCAAAGTAGATAAAAAAGCGATGAAGGATTCGAAAGCGACCTTCGTTTTCGGACAGATGAACGAACCCCCCGGGGCACGTGCCCGTGTGGCACTTTCAGGATTGACCATTGCGGAGTATTTCCGAGACGGCGCTGGAGAAGGCCAAGGGAAGGACGTACTGTTCTTCGTTGACAATATATTCCGATTTACACAAGCAGGTTCCGAAGTATCGGCACTATTGGGCCGTATGCCCTCGGCAGTAGGGTACCAACCGACGCTAGCTACCGAAATGGGGGCGATGCAAGAGCGGATTACCTCTACCAAAAGAGGTTCCATTACCTCGGTGCAGGCGGTATACGTACCGGCGGATGATTTAACGGATCCCGCACCGGCAACGACCTTTGCCCACTTGGATGCCACTACGGTACTATCAAGGAAAATTGCGGAGCTCGGAATTTATCCTGCAGTGGACCCATTGGATTCCACTTCAAGGATTTTGACTGCAGAAATTTTAGGGAAAGAACATTACGAGTGTGCGCAGCGCGTAAAAGAGCTGTTGCAGCGCTATAAGGAATTGCAGGATATTATTGCGATCCTTGGTATGGAAGAGCTTTCCGAAGAAGATAAATTGGCCGTAGGTAGGGCAAGGCGTGTACAACGTTTCCTATCCCAACCGTTCCATGTTGCTGAGCAGTTTACCGGTATCCCCGGAGTATTGGTGGATATTAAGGAAACCATCAAAGGATTTAACATGATTATGGACGGGGAGTTAGATCGTCTTCCGGAATCGGCGTTCAACCTTAAAGGAACAATCGAAGAAGCGATCGAAGCAGGTGAAAAAATGCTTGCGGAAGCTTAATATGTTTTGCGAATACGGTAGCCCGTAGCGCATACGAATTACTCAATACCCTATATTATGTATCTAGAAATCGTATCTCCAGAAGCTACGTTGTTCGCAGGCGAGGTTACTTCTGTAACCGTACCGGGTGTGAACGGGGAGTTTCAAATGTTGACCGACCACGCCCCTATCGTTTCCTTATTGCAGGCAGGCGATGTGAAGGTGGACGGAAATATCGATATCGATGAGGCCTATGCTTCACGGTTTAGTAAAACCGACGAAGGTAAAACCGTTTTGGCCATTACCAGTGGAACGATAGAAATGAAAGATAACAGGGTTATCGTGTTGGCGGATTAGCCTTTATCCCGATTCAAAAATTTGTGAAATGCCATACGGCTCCCGTATGGCATTTTTTATGACGTTTTATGAAGAAAAACATCATCATATCCGAAGGGAACCGATCTTTGTGGCAACTCTTGATTGCTGCAACTTGTTATACGATGGCCATACTCTTTTTCTATCAGTTTTTCAGTAAGGTCGATTTATTTGCCCCATCAAAAAAAGTAAAAAGTGCGGTAAGTGTCTTAGAAGTCGCGCTATTTCTTTTAGTAGGTGGAATTGGATTTTCAATGGTAAGGGATATTCATTTTGATTTTAAAAAGGGCTGTTATAAAGAGGTTTTTGGGGTTGGGCCTTTTAAATTTGGTAAGTGGAAAGCTTTTAAAGCGTTGAAGTATGTAGCGGTATTTAAAAACAATAAGGGGGAGTTTGAGGTAAACCTTTGGTACGACCACAATAAACATTTTAACATTATGCTGTTTGCGAATGGTGATGAAGCGATGAAAGATGCAAAAACCTTTGCAAAACAGTTGGGGATAAAATTATATGATGCCCGTGTGGCCAATAAAGGGAAATGGATTGAAGATGTAAGGGAATAGGATGTGCCCCAATACTACTTAAATCAAGATATGATCACAAACGTGATTTCATTACGTATTCGGCAATATTTCGCCTAACCTAAAAAAGGGAATGCTTCCAAAACTTTTATCGTTTTCATTTCAATGGTTTTTAGTGCCTTAAAAGGCTCTAATTATTAAATGGGGCCATCTAATTTGCTTTCTATTTGTAGTAGGGTGAAACCTTAATCAGTTGTTACCTTGTAAATAGCCTTTCCGCACAAGGGAAAAGGCATAATAGCCCACCAAGCCAATACCGAATATGAGACGCTCCCTGATTTTTTTTATCCTCTTCTTAGTAGCTTGCCTAGCGTTGAAGGCGCAAGACCCAGCGTACTATAAAAATCAGGTAAGTACCAATCTATTGCTGCCCGTTTTAGGCAGTGCCGATATTGCTTATGAACGTATTTTGGGCGGAAAATTCGCTATTGGATTGGGCGCCGCCGTTTATGGGGAACCCTTTGAGGACTTCACCATAGACGATTCTTATCAAGGCAGGTTCTTACGGACCAAAAACGAAATAATGCCCTTTGCTCGAATTTATTTTAACGGAAATCAAAAAAAGAGCCATTTTTTGGAAGTCTTAGGTTCTTTCAGCAGGGTAGACGAAAGTGGTCGGTTAATACGTTCGGTCAACGAAGAGGGTAATGGGGTTTACGATATCGGTGTGCGTTCGTATACCAGAGGTGGTTTGGGCATGGGGTATGGCTATCGTTTTCTTTTGGTTGACGATAAGCTGGTGCTGGAAGCGCAGCTGGGCTTGCGCACGAACTTCGATGTTAACTTTATTGTTTTGAATGCGGCGTTGGTCAGAACAGGAATCAAAATCGGCTATCGCTTTTAAGGAATTTACAATGAAAAAAATAGTTATGTGCCTTATCATGGGCATCGTGTTGATCGGGTGTTATTCCAGTGACGATTATTACGATCGAACGGTCCGATTGCAAGTACGGGACGTTATTACCTTTACCAACGATAAAGAGTATCAGGTCGGTGATACGCTGAGGTTTGAAGTCGCTTTTAGCAGATACTTGAACGAGGATGGTTTTTCTAGTCCGTTGGATGTTTTTGAAACGACCGGCGCCGAAGCGTTCTCCTATGGTTTTGACCTCTACCAATATTCTGACTTTTCAAAACGATTTGAACCGATTTTTTTAGATCCAGAGTTGGTCATAGGTTCAAAAGGCGAAGGGTCGTATTACTTTGGAAATGGGGTGGTGGCCGAATTGAACGAAACTCGGGATACCTATGTTTCAGAAGTAGGAGTTGTTCTTGTGGAGTCCGGAACCTTTCAGCTCGATTTTGACTTTCTCTACTTTACCTCTCCTTTTAACGAGAATTCGGTAATAGTGTCCATTGAATATGTGAGGCCAAGTGACGGTACCCTCGATTTGGAGTTTTCCGTAGTCGAATAGGTCATTTTATATCGGTCCGGTGAGGGGCTTTACCGGAAAGGGACTATTTTTGATACATGGTCAAGTTTCCTGAAAAACTATCCAAAAAAATAGCGTTACGATCAAAGGCAAAAATGCTTCGGAAGCTTCCGGAAACCGGTAAAAGCGTAGATTTTTTTTCCAATGATTATTTGGGTTTTTCCAAAATGCCCGAATTGGCGGAGAGCACGAAAGCGCTTCTCCATGATTTAAAGGAAAACGACAACGGCGCTACTGGATCGCGATTGTTGTCCGGAAACCATGCGCTGTACGGGCTACTGGAGAACGAACTAACAACCTTTCACAACTGCGAAGCGGCTTTGGTATTCAACTCTGGGTACGATGCCAACCTTGGATTCTTTTCCTCGGTTCCGCAGCGTGGCGATATCGTTTTGTTCGATGAGTTTGTCCACGCCAGTATCCGCGACGGCATTCGTATGGGAAATGCCAAAAGCTATAAGTTTATACACAATGATATCGATAGTCTAATAGAGGTCCTAAAGAGAGCCCGGAAAAGCGCGTTCCACGAAACGGAGGTGTATGTAGTTACCGAATCGGTCTTTTCTATGGATGGCGATTCGCCAGATATTTCGGCCTTGGTAAAGTGCTGCGAAGCCAATAACTGTAGATTGGTAGTGGACGAAGCGCATGCCGTAGGCGTTTTTGGTGATGCCGGCGAGGGTCTGGTACAGCAAAGCCGATCGCAAGCAAAGGTGTTTGCCCGTATCATTACCTTTGGTAAAGCATTGGGCAGCCATGGTGCAGCAGTTTTGGGTAGCAAGGAGCTTATCGATTATTTAGTCAATTTTGCGCGGAGCTTTATCTATACTACGGGCCTACCACCGCATACCGTTGCCACCGTTTTGGCGGCGTACCGGTTGTTGTGTGGTGATTTGGGAGCGGGGTTTCGGAAACGATTGCAAGAGCGAATTGCCTTTTTCGGAAAAGAACGGGACCGTTTGGGGTTGCAAGGGATATTCGTAACTAGCACTTCCGCAATTCAAAGCGCGATCATACCCGGTACCATAGCGGTAAAGCAAGTGGCGGGCGCAATGGGGGACGCCGGAATCGATGTTATGCCCATTTTGGCACCTACGGTACCACAGGGCTGGGAACGCCTGCGGTTCTGCCTGCATGCCTATAATTCCGAGACCGAAATTGCCAAGGCCTTATTACTGCTGTCCGAATTCAAAAACGCCGTATGAACAATACCTTTTTTACCATTGCTTCCTTTGAGTTCGCTTCCGATGTACAGATCGTTAAGGCAAAATTGGAGTCGGAAGGGATACAGGTGTTTCTCAGGGACGAGAATACCGTTAATTCGGATCCGTTGATCAGTACCGCCATCGGCGGAATAAAACTGCAGGTGTACACCAATGAAAAGGACAGGGCCCTGGCCATTTACAATGAGGTTCGTGCCTATGCCCAAGATGATGATGGGCTTCCGATCCGATGTCCCAATTGCAAAGCTGAAAAGTCTGAAATTTATTATGGAAGGAAGGGTATTTTTTACAAACTGTTCCCCTTTTTCGAAAAAAGAAAATACAAATGCCTAAATTGTGGCATGATTACAAAACCGGAATAACATGCAGCGAATTTTTGTTACAGGAATCTCTACCGATGTCGGTAAAACCATTGCTTCTGCCATAATTACCGAGGCCTTGGAGGCCGATTATTGGAAGCCCATACAGGCGGGGGAGCTCGATAATTCGGACAGCCATAAAGTGGCCGGTCTCCTTTCGAACGATACATCCGAAATACACAAAAGTGCCTATGCCCTTACGTCCCCTATGAGTCCGCATGCAGCAGCGGAAATCGACGGGATTACCATCGATGTGAACCAATTGCGCGAGCCCGAAACGGAAAACCATTTGGTAATCGAGGGCGCGGGCGGCCTTTTGGTGCCATTGAATGCGGAGGATACGATATTGGACATTATTATGCCCAATTACAAAGTAGTGGTAGTGTCAAGGCATTATTTGGGGAGTATCAACCACACCTTGCTCACGGTAAAATGGTTAAAAACGAAGGGGTACGATGTTTCACTTATTTTTAGCGGCAACGCCAACCCACATACCGAACAGATTATCCTTCATAAAACGGGTGTTTCGTTGATCGGTAGGATCGATGAGGAACCCACTTTCGATAAAACTACGGTAAGCAAATATGCGGACCGGTTCCGCAATGTGTTACAGACCCTCTAGCCGTTTATAGATGGTAGCTTTTTCAACTTCCTTGATCGGGGCGTAATGTTTTTCGATATAGTCGTCGATATATTCGTTTTCAAGAATTAGCGACTTGTCGAATTTTAAGCGCCCGGTTCGGGTAACGATGATTTGAGGCCGTATTTCGTTCATAATATGGTTCAACTCTTCCAAGCCCGTTTTTCTTGGATTTTCAAAATAAGGAAAAATCATGCTCCTGCAAATATTACTGGGATGTGTAGCTGCCTTGGTCGGAGGCAAAACATCAAGGGGCCAATATCCGATATGGTAACCGAGGAACAGTATGTTTTTTTCTTTGGGAAAGTGTTGCCGAATATAGGTCGGTACCGCAATACCCTCACCATTGTAAAAAGTACCCTTTGTTATCTTATGATGTGCGATGCGATAGTACTCCAAATAACTTTCCGCAGGCAGACATAGCAGTAATACCAACAACAATTTTTTCCATTTCTTATTTTTAAGGGAAACTCCCTTTTGCCAACAAACGGCTACCAAAATAACCAATAAGGGATGCAATTGAATCAGGTAGTGGCTGTTGATCCGTCCTACTTTTGCAAAGGAGAACAACACTCCAAAAATAGCAAGGGAGAGTAGCTGAACGGTTTTGTGGTTGAAATCCAACAGGCCTTTTTTCCAGGCAAAACCAAAAAAGAAAATCAAAATTAAAAAGGTAGGGGCCAATTTTAACAAGGTATCCCTATCGGATCCTGCGTATTCCAGAGCTGCAAGTACCACGGAATTCCACCATACCGCGCCGATATCGTTCCACAGATAGGGCAATAACGTGCCCAAAACGACCAGCAATATTCCCGAGCCATAGGCGCCTATAAGCAATATACTTTTCCTGATAGGTCCTTTTTTAAAAAGCACATAACAGTAATAGAGCGAAACGGGCAATACTGCATAGGCAATGTTCAGTTTGATCATTATGGCGATACCCATGAGTATTCCGGCCCCCAGGAACGACCATGCCCGCTTCCCGACGATCAAAATATAGAGCCCTGGCACAAAAAAGGCCATGCAAAGGTGTTCCGACATTACGCCCTGTATGCTTCCGAACAGACTCTGTAGGGCCACAGCGCCTATGGCCGCCCAAAAAGCGGTCTTTTTGGAGGCGGTCGTTCCGGTAATCTTATAGGTGAAAAAAGCGGTTATGGCCACTGCAATGGTGCCAAAAAAGCGAATTGCGAAAAAACTTTTCCCAAAAGCATAAATGATACCGGCGAAGAACAAAAAGGTCAAGGGCGGTTTTAGGTCCCATAATTGCGTGTAGGGCAAATTTCCATCGGCCCATGACTGTCCCATTAAAATAAAGGTGCTTTCGTCCCGGTCGATATAGTCCCGAAAAAAAAAGGGAAAGCGGATAAAGGAGGCGACAAGGAGCAAAAGCCCAAAAACCGTGGTGGTGCCCAAGTTGGAAAAGGTTTCCTTCGACCGGGTTATAAGCATGCTGCCCATATGTCTTTTTGCAATGAAATCCCCATCTTTGCAAGATAGATGAATTCTGGTATTTTAGAAATAAACGGTCTTGAAAAATCTTTCTGAACGCGACAAAAAGCACTTATGGCACCCGTTGACACAACATCGGCTGCACCCGGATATGTTACCGATCGTTAAGGCCAAGGGCGCCCTGATGTTCGATGATGATGGGAATTCGTATATCGATGGTATCGCATCGTGGTACACCGCCATGTACGGTCACGGACATCCCGATATCGTAAGGGCGATGACCGAACAAATGCAGACGCTCGATTTTGTAATGTTCAGCGGATTTACCCATCCTCCCGCCATTGAACTTTCGGAACGGCTTATGGCCATCCTGCCCGATAACCAAAAGAAAATCTTTTTCAACGATAATGGTTCCACCGCTATCGAGGCGGCGATTAAAATGGCCTTGCAGTATTATCATAACAAAGGGGATAAAAGAGATACGCTGATCGCCTTTGAAAACGGTTTTCACGGCGATACCTTCGGTGCCATGAGCGCTTCGGGACTATCGTCCTACAACGGACCGTTCGAGGATTTTTTGTTAAAGGTGGTGCGTATTCCGGTACCGCAGGAAAACACTATGGATTCCGTTTTGGAACGGCTGGAGACTATTCTTGAGAACAACGCTTGTGCCGCCTTTGTTTTTGAGCCGTTGGTACAAGGTGCCGCCGGAATGAAATTCCATTCCGCAAAGGGGCTTGACAAGCTTATCGCAAAATGCCGCACTGCAGGGGTCTTGACCGTTGCAGATGAAATAATGACCGGTTTTGGAAAAACGGGGCCAAATTTTGCCGTCAATTTTTTGGAGCAGCGGCCCGATATCATTTGTTTGAGCAAAGCGCTTACGGCCGGAATGTTTCCATTGAGCATTACGAGCTGTAGCATGGCCGTATACGAAGCGTTTTTAAGTGATGAGGTAGCGAAAGGTTTCTTCCATGCGCATACGTTTAGCGCGCATCCCATAGGTTGTGCGGCGGCTTTGGCTGGGTTGCGCCTACTGAACAGTGATGCTATAGTTGTCCGGCGTACGGCCATCGAAAAGGCGCATAAAGCATTTGCAACGGAAATACGAACACACGAAAAGATTAGTGAGGTACGAACCTTAGGGGTTATTTTGGCCATAGACCTAAAGGAAAAAACCGGCCGGTACGGAACCTTAAGGGATCGCTTATACCGATTTTTTATGGAAAATGGTGTTAACTTGCGACCTTTGGGGAATACCATATATACCTTGCCGCCCTATGTTATTACCGATAGCGAACTGCAACACATTTATGATACCATTAAAAAGGCACTTGAAATTGTTTGACAATTTCCACATTTCATCAGCCCTATGCCGCTAAACACCAACAAACCCGTTTCGGATACCCTTGAAATTTCAATTACGGGAATCGCTTCCATATCACCCTTGGGAACTACTTTGGAATCGGTTTGGGAAGCCTACGGGACCGAGGCATCTTGCATGGTCCAAAAACGCTACGGCGCGGAAATGGTTTGGGTGGCACCGCTTACTGCGGATGGGCGTGCCGAAACAAAAGCAATCGGAGCATCGAACGGGATGTACGGAAATTTGGACGATTCGGTGCTGTTTGCGCTGTATGCCGGTAGAAAAGCCGTTTCCCAGTCCGGTTGGAGCGGGAACAACGATTTTGGGGTAAATATCGGATCCTCACGGGGCGCTACCGCCCTATTTGAAAAATACCATGCGGAGTTTTTAAAAAACGGGCGAACGCCCACGCTTACCTCACCGACCACTACCCTGGGAAACATTTCGTCCTGGATAGCGCACGATCTTCAAACTTCGGGTCCCGAAATCTCCCATTCCATTACCTGTTCCACGGCCTTGCATGCCTTGCTCAACGGTGTGGCATGGATCCGCAGCGGTATGGCGGACCAATTTTTGGTGGGTGGCAGCGAGGCCCCGCTTACGGCGTTCACCATCGCACAGATGAAAGCCCTGAAAATCTATGCCGATTCCGATATGGGCAAGGTAAATATACCGCGCACAGCTGACAACGCATATCCTTGTAGGGCATTGGATCTTCAGAAAAAAAGGAATACCATGGTCTTGGGCGAAGGGGCCGCGGTAGCCTGTTTGGAGAAAGGGCGGTCCGATAATGCATTGGCCGTCATCACTGGGGTAGGATATGCTACCGAACCCTTAAAACACAATATTTCCATTTCTACCGATGCGCTTTGTTTTCAGCGGTCTATGGCCATGGCCTTGGGCACTGCAGACCCTTCCGAGGTGGATGTAATCGTAATGCACGCTCCCGGTACAATAAAAGGCGACCTGTCGGAGTTTACTGCTATTGAGAAAGTATTCTGTAACAAAATTCCCGTTTTGACTACTAATAAGTGGAAAATAGGCCACACATTTGGTGCTTCGGGTCTGTTGAACATAGAGCTTGCAGTGTTGATGTTGCTACATCAAAAAGTAATCGAAGTTCCTTTTCTGGAACCGATTTCCAAGCCATCACAGATAAATAAGGTCATGGTCAACGCCGTAGGTTTTGGCGGGAATGCCGTGAGCGTATTGCTTTCAAGAAAATGAACTCAAAACGGGTTCGATAGCCCGTTTAGGCCACAATAATAACCAATCAAAACAAATACCTATGGAAGAATGGTTCACCGCGCTTGCAATTTTTGAAAAAGTCTATTGGATTACGGCCTTGATCGCCTCGGTAGTATTTTTGGTATTACTGGTAGGCACATTTTTGGGTGGCGATACCGACGGATTTGAAGGTGGCGATGTGGATATGGATATTGAAGCGGATACCGGTATCGAATTTCAATTTTTATCCTTTAAAAACCTCGTAGGCTTTTTAACCATTTTCGGATGGTCGGGAATTGCCTGTTTGGACGGGGGCCTTTCAAAAACGGTTACGGTCATCGTATCGGTCTTTTGCGGATTGTTGATGATGGTGGCCATGGCAGCGCTTTTTTACTATTTGGGAAAACTACAGAGCAGTGGTACCCTAAAATTAAAGAATGCCCTAAATCAGATAGGCGAGGTGTATTTGACCATAGGTGCCCAACGGAGCAATATTGGAAAAGTAAGCATTACGGTGCAAGGTACCCTCAGGGAATTGGATGCGTTGACCGATGCGGATACCGACTTGGTATTGGGCAACGTAGTACGCGTAAAAGAAGTGACCGATAACGGAATATTAATTGTTGAACTCTTAAATAAATGACCATTATGACCATGATTCCTTTGGAACTGGGCGGAAGTGCCGCCCTGCTAGCGATTGGTTTCGCTATTTTATTCTTTTTTATTATCATCATATCCTTTATACGCCGGTATAAACGATGTCCGTCCGATCGCATACTGGTCGTGTACGGAAAAGTGGGCGGAGGCAATTCTGCACGATGTATCCACGGTGGGGCCGCCTTTGTTTGGCCCGTTATCCAGGAATATGAGTTTTTGGACCTTACACCGATTTCCATTGAGGTTAACCTGATCAACGCGTTGAGCAAGCAGAACATTCGGGTAAACGTTCCATCGCGTTTTACCATCGGCATCTCTACGGAGCCCGGAATTATGCAAAATGCGGCCGAGCGGTTGTTGGGCCTTGGTCAAAATGAAATTCAGGAACTGGCACAGGAGATTATTTTTGGGCAATTACGTTTGGTAGTTGCTTCCATGGATATCGAGGAAATCAATTCCGATCGGGACAAGTTTTTGACCAATATTTCCCAGAGTGTGGAGTCGGAACTGAAGAAAGTAGGGCTGAAACTGATCAACGTGAACATTACCGATATCGTGGACGAGTCGGGCTATATCGAAGCCCTTGGAAAAGAGGCCGCCGCACACGCGATCAATGCCGCGAGAAAGTCGGTAGCGGAGAAAACCCGTGATGGTTCCATTGGGGAAGCCAATGCCTTACAGGACGAACGTACCCAGGTAGCCGCTGCCAATGCAAAAGCGGTGGAAGGGGAAAACATTGCGAAAATTAACGTTGCGAATTCCGATTCGTTACGACGGCAAAGGGAGGCGGAAGCGGAACGCACGGCCATTGCAGCGGAAAAAGTACAATCCGCAAAAGCGCTTGAGGAGTCGTATGCCGCTGAAAAAGATGCGGAGATTGCCAGGGCCGAACGGGTAAGAAGTTCTCAGACTGCCGATATTGTGGTACCTGCCGAAATCGATAAGCGAAAAGTAGAGATCGATGCCGAAGCCGAGGCCGAAAGAATACGCCGCAGGGCAAAAGGGGAGGCAGATGCAATTTTGTTCAAGGCCCAGGCCGAGGCGCAGGGATTGTTCGAAGTGCTTACCAAACAGGCCCAAGGTCTGGACGAAATCGTAAAAGCGGCGGGCGACAATCCAAAAGATGCCGTATTACTCTTGGTGGCCGATAAATTGCCCGAATTGGTGAAAACACAGGCAGAAGCGATCAAAAATATCAAAATCGATAAGGTTACCGTTTGGGATTCCGGATCCAAAGATGGGGAGGGGAAAAATTCTACCGCCAACTTTATATCGGGAATGTACAAATCGGTACCGCCATTACAGGAAATGTTCAATATGGCGGGAATGCAATTGCCCGAATACTTAAAGGGCAAGGAGGTGACCGAGGAAACGGAAGCGACGGAGGTTTCCAAAAAAGCCAGTACTAAAAAGGACAAAGAAGTTTAAAGTAAGTTTCCTACCATGAAATAGACCCGGGGCCGAAAATGTCCCGGTTTTTTTGTGCTTTTGTTTTTTTGGACGCATTAGCTTTTCGAATACATCGATCGGGTTCCGTATTTGTTGGGGTAGTGGCCTTGCGTAACTTTTTATAATTTAAGATTTGTAATTTTCGAATTGAGCAGCAGAAAGATTATTTTTGAAACGAAAGAATACACTTTACTACATGAGCGAGACAAGACACGACTGGACAAAAGCGGAGATTATGGCAATCTATAACAAGCCCCTTATGGAGCTGTTGTACGAAGCGGCGACCATTCATCGGGAGCACCATGATCCGAATACGGTACAGGTATCGACACTGCTTTCCATTAAAACGGGTGGCTGTCCCGAGGATTGTGGGTATTGTCCGCAAGCGGCCCGTTACCATACCGATATCGAGACGAACGATCTGATGAAGGTCTCGCACGTAAAGGCGCAAGCGCTCCGTGCAAAGGCCTCGGGAAGCTCACGGGTATGTATGGGCGCCGCATGGCGAAACGTAAAGGACGGTCCAGAATTCGATCAAGTATTGGAAATGGTCCGTACCATTAATAAATTGGATATGGAGGTATGCTGTACGTTGGGCATGCTTACCGAAAATCAGGCGAAACGTTTGGCGGAGGCCGGTTTATACGCGTACAATCACAACTTGGATACTTCTGAGGATTATTATAAGGACGTTATTTCTACCAGGGCTTTCGAAGATCGTTTGCAAACCATTGACAACGTACGCAAAAGCAACGTAACCGTTTGTAGTGGTGGGATTATAGGAATGGGGGAACGTTTGGAAGATCGTGCCGGCATGTTGGTGGCACTCACCTCATTGAACCCGCAACCTGAGTCGGTTCCCATTAATGCTTTGGTGGCGGTAGAGGGAACGCCGATGGCGGAAATTGAGCCTGTAGCGATATGGGATATGATCCGTATGGTGGCGACCACCCGGATCGTGCTTCCGGAAACCCAAGTGCGCTTGTCGGCAGGTAGAACGGAAATGAGCCGGGAAGGGCAGGCCATGTGCTTTTTTGCCGGTGCCAACTCTATTTTTGCCGGTGATAAGCTATTGACCACTCCGAATCCCGATGTGAACGAGGATATGGAAATGTTCAAACTGTTGGGATTAAACCCACAAAAACCTTTTGTGAAAGTAGCCCAACCAACGACTACCGAGGCTGCAGATTCAGAGCTTGTTCCTTTGGGAGAAAAACCAAAATGGACGAGACCTGGGCATACCATTGCCCGGAATGAAACGGCAAAACAGGATGCCAAGCTTGCGGAATAGTCTCATATTATCGATTTTTTAAGAGATACTTTTGGGAAGGTTAACTATTTTAGCTTCCTGAAATAATGTGAATACCATTGGATTTAACTGAAATTCCGAGGGTAAGTACCCTGACCAAGGAAGCCTTTTTAGAAAACTATTTTAAGCCACAATTGCCTGTTGTGGTCGAAAATGCCGTAGATCACTGGCCAGCCATTTCAAAGTGGAGCCTTGACTATATGGCAAAAGTGGCCGGCGAAAAAAAAGTACCCCTCTATGACGATCGCCCGGTGCGCCATGAAGATGGTTTTAATGAACCACATGCCCAAATGAAACTCGCCGAGTATATCGCACTGTTAAAAAAGGCACCCACAAAATACCGTATTTTCCTTTGGAATATTTTTAAGGAAGTACCGCCCCTTCAGAACGATTTTGACTATCCCGATTTCGGGTTAAAAATTAAAAAAAAGCTTCCGATGTTGTTTTTTGGAGGTACCGATTCGTACACGTTCATGCATTACGACATTGACATGTCGAATATTTTTCATTTCCATTTTGAAGGTAAAAAAGAATGCCTTCTTTTTCCACAGTCCCAAACAAAGTACCTGTATAAGGTACCGCATGCCATCATTACGCATGAGGGAATCGACTTTTCGAAACCCGATCTGCAAAAATGGCCGGCCTTGAAACGGGTCAGCGGATATCGTACCGCTTTAAAACATGGGGAAATGCTCTATATGCCAGAAGCGTATTGGCATTATATGAAGTACCATACCCCCGGTTTTTCGATGAGCTTGCGGTCATGGCCCAAAAACCCGTTGAATTTTGCAAAAGGGCTTTATAACATTTTTATAATGCGCCACTACGACATTTTAATGCGAAAGCTAAGAAAACAGGCCTGGATCGATTACAAGAACGAACGGGCCATACGGCAGACCCATAAGGCGATTTAGCCAAGGAGTTCTTCTACCTTTTCGTAGACCAGTTGTGGTTCCCAGCCCCGGTACAAAAGATAATCGACGAGTTTTTTACGTCGCTGTTGGCCGGTACCGTTTTTAAGTGTGGCGACCCGTTTTTCCGCCAGGTTGTTAAAAGTGGCCAAATAAGCGTTTTCATCAATTTCGGCAAGCGCTGATTTAATGTTGTACACAGAGATGTTGCGTTGTTTCAATTCGTTGACGATACGGTTCTTGCCCCATTTTTTAATATTGAATTTCCCTTGGGCGAAACTTTTGGCAAAACGCTCTTCGTTCAAATAATTTTCTTGGATCAGGTGGGCCATAATTTGGTCTATCGCCTCCGGAATCATGCGTAGCTCCCGTAGTTTTTGTAGGGTTTCTTTGTGGCAACGATCCTGGTACGCACAAAAGTATTCCATCTTTTTGGTGGCTTCGGTAACGGAATATGCTTTTACGGTTTTGGACAACGGGAGCGCTTTGGTAGTTATCGCAAAGATATTGAACTCGTTTAAACTTTTTCCATTTGCTAAAAAATTGCCCTTCTTCGTCCGTTCTTTTCCGTGTACGCTTCAAAATAAAATCCGCCCATGGCTACTGCTATGCTTGGATTCTCTTTTTCGCCTACCCAAAAAATCCCGGGTTTTTATTTGCGTAATTTAACATCGGAAATGGTATTACCCAAATTGAAAAATTGGTCAAAAAAAAAGCGACCTGGTCGAGGTCGCTTTTTTTAATAAATGGTTTTTCCGTCTTTATTCTTAAAACGGAATTCAAGATACGTGTAGGCATCCCTTGGTTGTATTTTCACCCATTTTTTATGTTCCAAAAACCATTTGAAACGTATGGACGGTATTCCTTTGGTCAAATAAGCGGCTATGAACGGATGTATGTTCAAGGTAACTTTATTGTCCTTTGCGGGGCCTTTCAATAGTTTTTCAAGATCCGAGTTTATTTTGTCGATAAGCACGATGGGTGCTTCTACCTCACCTCCCGTTTTGTTGGGATTGGCTTCGGTAGTCTTGATATTCATTTCGGGGCGTACGCGCTGTCGGGTAATTTGGATGAGTCCAAACTTGCTCGGAGGCAATATTTTATGTTTGGCGCGGTCATCTTTCATTTCGTCCCGAAGATGTTCGAAAAGTCTTTTGCGATGCTGGGGTTTTACCATATCGATAAAATCGATGACAATGATTCCTCCCATGTCCCTTAATCGCAATTGTCGGGCGATTTCCGAAGCGGCGAGCAAATTTACCTCTAATGCGGTATCTTCTTGATTTTTCGCCTTGTTCGAACGGTTTCCGCTATTGACGTCGATGACGTGCAAGGCTTCGGTATGTTCGATAATCAAATAGGCACCCTTACTCATAGAGGCCGTACGACCGAAAGAAGTTTTGATCTGTCTTTCGATGCCATATTTTTCAAAAATCGGAACGGTAGACTTGTATAGCTTTACAATGGATTCTTTTCCTGGAGCAATTTCTTGGACATAGTCCTGTATTTGCTCGCAAAGCGTTTGGTTGTCGACATGGATTCCCGTAAAGGAGTCGTTGAAAACGTCCCTTAAAATAGACGAGGCCCGGTTTACTTCGACCAATACCTTGGAAGGAGTTTGTGCCCTGTATAGTTTTTTACACATTGCTGTCCATTTGGTCAGCAAGTTTTCTAGATCTTTGTCGAGTTCAGCTACTTTTTTGCCTTCGGCGACCGTACGGATAATAACACCGAAACCTTTTGGTTTGATGCTCATTACCAAGCGTTTTAAACGGTCTTTTTCTTCTTTGCTGCTTATTTTTTGAGAAACGGAAACCCGGTCGGAAAAGGGCACCATCACCAGATACCTTCCGGCAAAGGAAAGTTCGGAACTTATTCGTGGTCCTTTGGTGGATATGGGTTCTTTTACGATTTGTACCAACAACGATTGGTTGGCCTTTATCACATCCGTAATCACTCCATTTTTATCGATATCCTTTTCAAAAGGAAAACTTTTTAGATTATAATCCTTAAGTTTTCCGGTGCTTACACCTTTTATGAATTTTAGCATGGAGGCCAGTTGCGGCCCAAGGTCGTGGTAGTGTAAAAAGGCATCTTTTTCGTAGCCTACATTTACAAAAGCGGCGTTTAGTCCGGTGACAGGTTTACGGATTTTGGCTAAAAAAATATCACCTACCGAAAAATTGTTGTCATCTTCGTCCTTGTGCAATTCAGTGAGCTTTCCATTTTTAAGCAGGGCAAAATCAACGGCGTCTGAACTAGATCTTACGATTAATTCTCTATTCACCTGAATATATTTATAAATATCCCATTGGTTGTCGCAACTGCGACTTGTGGGATAAATAGATTAAACAATACCATAAACAGATAGTACCTACCTGCCGAAACTCTTTTGGGAGTTTCTATGTCAAGGAACGTATTAAAACGAAAAAGTAGTCGAAAACAACTACTTTTTCTTGTGTCGGTTAGCTCTCCGGCGCTTCTTTCGCTTGTGGGTAGCTACCTTATGTCTTTTTCGTTTTTTACCGCTAGGCATAAAGTTATCCTTTTAAATTATTGATTATTTTACTAAAACGTTACTTTTCACACTTTCGACAAACACCTTGGCAGGTTTGAAGGCCGGAATGTTATGGGCAGCTATCTTGATCGTAGTGTTTTTTGAGATATTTCTTCCGGTCTTTTCCGCTCTGGTCTTAATGATAAAACTTCCGAAACCTCTTAAATAAACGTTGTCACCATTTTCCAAGGAACTTTTCACTTCTTCCATAAAGGTTTCGACCGTCGCCTGAACCTCTCCTTTTTCCATTCCCAATTTCTCCGAAATCTTTGCTACAATTTCTGCTTTCGTCATCGTTAAATTATATAGTTTGTTTTAAGGCTTGCAAATATATAAATTAAATTGAATCTTTATTATCAAACGACTAATTTTAAGTCTATAAACCACTACTTTAGCGCATCTCGAATGGATCTTATGTCGTTTTCAGAAAATATCTTGCTTTGGTATGCGGAGAATAAACGATCACTTCCTTGGCGCCGTACCACCGATCCCTATCATATTTGGCTTTCTGAAATTATGCTACAACAGACACGTGTGGCACAGGGCACGCCCTATTACCTTAAGTTTATAGCGCATTTTCCCAAGGTGGAAGATCTAGCGAACGCGTCGGAGGAGCAAGTGCTCAAATTATGGCAAGGTCTGGGGTATTATTCCCGTGCCCGTAACCTGCACGCTACCGCAAAACATGTGGCTTTTGAACTGGGAGGGCGGTTTCCAAATACCTATAAGGAACTATTGGCGTTAAAAGGGGTGGGCGACTATACGGCCAGTGCAATTGCTTCCATTTGCTTTAACGAGCCACAACCGGTGGTAGACGGTAATGTATATCGGGTGTTGGCCCGCTATTATGGGGTAGACCTTCCCATAAACACCCCCAAGGGAACCGCGTATTTTAAAAAATTGGCCCGCGAGGTAATGGCCGTTGAAAACGTTCGGGACTACAATCAGGGCATTATGGAATTCGGGGCGATACAGTGTGCCCCAAAAAAGCCCTATTGCCTGCACTGCCCTTTAAACGACAGTTGTGCGGCCCTGGCAAAGAACAGGGTGCGTGAGCTTCCGGTAAAACTGAAGAAAACCAAGGTGCGCAATCGGTACTTCAATTATCTGGTGCCGGTATTGGCCTGTGACGGTGATACGCCCGAAACCTTGTTGCGCAAACGGGAGGGGAAAGGCATTTGGCAAAATTTATGGGAGTTTCCATTGTTCGAAACGGAGAACGAGGTGGATCTGGAAGCCATTAAAAGTCGGACCGAAGCCCTTGTCCCCATTAAGGGAACCCCCGAAATATCGCTTTTCAACGAGAAAATAGTAGTTCACAAATTATCGCACCAACACCTGCACACGCGCTTTTGGATCATACGCAGCAAAGAAACCGTTAGCGGGGCGATCCCTTTTGAACGTGTGCCCGATTATGCCGTGCCCGTTTTGATCGCCAATTTCCTAAAAACGTTCAAAATTTAGTATTTTTGACCCGGAATCCATTTCGGTTTTTTTACCAATTAAAAAAGGCTAAATGAGTTCCTTAATAAAACTGGTATGAGCGGAACGTTAAATAAGGTGATGTTAATCGGACACCTCGGTGATGAGTTGAAAATGCACTATTTCGAGGGCGGGGGATGTATCGGACGTTTTCCATTGGCCACCAACGAAACCTATACGAATAAGCAAACGGGAGAGCGGGTTACCAATACCGACTGGCATAATATTGTTGTGCGCAACAAAGCTGCTGAAATTTGCGAAAAGTATTTGAGCAAAGGGGACAAGGTGTACGTTGAGGGCCGCCTAAAAACCAGACAATGGCAAGGTGAGGATGGTAATATGCGCTATTCTACGGAAGTACAGGTACAGGACTTTACCTTTCTGACCACCAAAAAAGAAAGTATGGCCGCCGCGCAATCGCAGCAGGTTGCAGCTCCAAAAGCATCATCGGGTATGCCGGCGCAAACACCGAAACAGACCGCTCCCATACCATCGGCCCAACCTGAACAGGAGGACGATTTACCTTTCTAAAACCGAAAAGCTCCGTAAACGTTGGATCCCGACCCCTACAGTTCGCTATTACCTTTGATCGCCTTTACGAGTGCCTTTTTTGTAAAATTGGCGGTACTTTTCTTTTTGTTGATCTGTTCGGCCCTCATTTCGGGTGCCGAGGTTGCTTTTTTTGGGCTATCCTCTACGGACGTTAAGGGGCTACAGGAAGAAAAAACGACCAAGGCCGATGTCATCGTCACCCTTTTAGAGCGCCCCAAGAAGTTATTGGCCACTATCCTCATAGCCAACAACGCCATTAACATCGGAATCGTACTGCTGTTCAGTGCCATTGGCGATACCTTGTTTTCGGGCATTACCTTTAAATTGTTCGGTTTTTTGTCGGTGCGTTTTTTATTGGAGGTCATCGTAGCTACTTTTCTTATCCTGATGTTCGGGGAAATACTGCCCAAGGTATATGCCAATCGCAATCGCATGGATTTTTCGCATTTTATGGCCTTTCCCTTAAAGGTGTTGGACGTGTTGTTCTCGCCCCTTAGTCTGCCCATGCGCAAGGCCACGCTGTTCTTGCATACCCGACTGGGACGGGAAAAATCGAATTTGAGCGTCGATCACCTATCCCAGGCACTGGAACTTACCTCGGAAGGGGATACCACCAAAGAGGAGCAAAAAATTTTGGAGGGCATCGTTTCCTTTGGGAATACCGACACCAAACAGGTGATGCGTCCAAGGATCGATATTTTTGCCCTGAACGAGGAAATGAAGTTTTCCGAGGTGCTTGCCGAAATTAAAAAAAACGGGTATTCCCGTATTCCCGTGTTTTCGGAAAATATGGACAATGTTCTAGGGGTGCTTTATGTGAAAGACCTGTTGCCCTACATCGACCGCAAAACCTTTGCCTGGATGTCCCTGATACGCGAACCCTATTTTGTTCCCGAAAATAAAAAGCTCGACGATCTTTTGTTGGAATTCAAGGAAATGAAGAACCACCTTGCGGTAGTAGTGGACGAGTATGGCGGTACTTCGGGTATTGTTACCTTAGAGGATATTATAGAGGAAATTGTCGGGGATATCAGCGATGAGTTCGACGATGAGGACCTTATTTTTTCCAAGTTGGACGATTTCAATTATGTTTTTGACGGGAAGACCGCGCTAAAGGATTTTTATAGGGTGGTGAAAATAGCGGATGAAGAGGGCTTTGAGGAGCAAAAGGGCGAATCGGAGACCATTGCCGGTTTTGTGTTGGAAATTGCCGGTAGCTTCCCCAAAAAGGGGGAGAAGGTCTGGTTTAACGAGTATCAGTTCATTGTAGAAAGTTTGGATAAAAAACGGCTCAAACAAATTAAAATTACGTTGCCCCATGATGTGTAATAAATTTTTGATGCTTTTCGTTGTTCTTTTTTTGATGGCCTGTGGTGAAGAGACCCTTCCAAAACCGAATGCCGTATTGCGATTGGAATATCCAAAAGCGCAATGGGATACCTTAAGTGTGGGGCATTTTCAATTTCAGAAGAACCGATTGGCCAAGGTAAAGGACCGTACTTCCGAGTCGTTGACCTTGGATTACCCCGCTATGAAGGGGACGATTTATTTGAACTATAAAAAAGTAGACGCTAATTTAGAGAAGTTATTGGTCGACGCACAAAAGTTCAGCTATGAGCATGCCGTAAAGGCCGACGCGATCGATACAAAAGTATTCCAGAACGAGGAGGAACGGGTATACGGGCAGTTTTTTTCGGTCAGTGGCGATGCGGCGTCCCAGGCACAGTTTTATGCCACGGACAGCACCGATCATTTTGTGACCGGTTCGCTTTACTTCTACGCGCGGCCCAATTATGACTCCATTTACCCCGCTGCCGTGTATTTGCAGAACGACATCCTTACGATAATGGAGAGTTTGAGGTGGAAGGAGTAAACTTTATATTTAATAATCTTAGTTTTTGGTTTTATGCGGTTGTCGCAATCGCTCTTGTTTTCTTTGGGCTTTGGGTGAAAAAAAGGAGTGTGAATCAAAATTCGAGCGAATCCAAAAATGATTATCAAGAGGAACTGAAAAATTCCGGAAATCGGATTAGAGTTGTTTTCGACCACTGCCATATTAAACATCGCGAATACGAGCAGGAAGTTATTTTGCGAAAAGACACGAGATATCAGAAACGGATTATAGTTCGTTATTCAGAGTGCGAAGTAATATTTGAACTTAAGACCGATAAAAAAGTGATTGCGTATACAAGCCCAACTCTGTATATGGAACTTATCAACCTTCGTTACAAACTGTATGAGAAAAAAGAAACCATTATTTATGTTTCTAATAAAAACAATTTCGAGGTTACGGATGAAGAGGGTTTTACCAGGGTAGTTTCCAATGATGGAGAACCATATTACTATTTTGATTTGGAATTTTTGGGAGACAAGGTATTTTCACGGCCAAAATATTGAAGATGAAATTCACTTCATCGGAATATTTCACGAACAAATGGACCTAAAATAGAATGCTAGAGCAACAACTAATCCAGTAAAACTAAAAACAATACGGGCTTAGGTTTTAAACGAAAGGGTTATGTTTCTTTATAAGGTTCGAAAAGTATTTAGATTCAGAAAACATTACGCAACACCGTGTACAATTCATTGCTAGGCATAGCTCGCAAAAGAGAATTTAAGCGGAATTTTCTATCTGTTATTATTTAGTAAGTTTTATTATAAACACCCAAAAAACGGCACACGAGACTATTTTGAGTAATTCTTGGAGCAATTTTTGTTGTTTCAACAGATATGAAAAAATCAGCCTTTCTTCTAGTGATTTTTCTTGTGAATGGACTCTCTACATATGGGCAGGAAAATGTAATTACCGAATTTGATTTATATGGTTGTTGGACTTTCCAACGTTCAAAAGATGGAGAACGGCTCGAAAAAGAGGTAAATCGATCCTGTCTTAAAACTGATGAAACACTTTTCCGTCAGAATTCAAAAATCAGGTTTATGGCCCACAATAAATGTGAGTTTCAGGCCGTAATACAAGATGCGGTTTGTCCGATAATATATAAAACTGTTGAGGGGACTTGGACTTATAGCGATACATCTGGAATAATAGAAATGTACTACCCTAAGAACTTTAAAGCAGAATTTTGGGAAAAAGTAAAAGAAGACTATCCTGAGTTAGAAATTCCTAACCCAAGACCATACATGAGGTTCGAGATTATTAGCTTAGACTTAAAAAGAATGGAAATAAAAAAACTACGTACCAAAATGGCTATGGCAAATAGGGGAAAAAGTGAGTAAATTTTTGGCTTGGGCTTACTTATCAAGTCCGCCAAAGCTTATTGATTTAACTATATGATTTCTATTTTCGTTATGGAATTCGTGATAACGCTGCGTTAAGTTCGCAATGAAAAAAATAACTACGAAACAAAAGGCTATAGCCAACTGACCGGACGGAAACGAAAAGTTTCCTTGTCTCTGCTCGTACAACCATTGTAAGCAATTTAAGAATACATGAAAAAGTTCACCAATAAAGTAATTGTTATGACTATTTCTTTTATGGTCTTAACCATTGTCGTTGGATTTGTTATTTACAAAAATAATGTGCCGCAAACCGTGGTTTGTGCAACTCCCGACCCTGTTTTATTCTGCGGAACAGAATCAAACTTCACGGAAACTGCTCTTAACGGAAGAAAAATTTTCAGAACCCATTGCGCCGCTTGCCATTCGATGCGCAGAAAAATGACTGGACCCGCTTTTGCAGAAATGGATTCAATAAAAATACGGGAATGGTTGACGAAGATGGAGGAAAAAATAGATAGCACCAAGTATTCAGAAATGGGAATTGATTTTCATAAAAATATGTGGGGTGATATTCTGAATGAAGAAGAAATCGGACAATTAATTGAGTACAACTGGACGAAATAAAACTGCGCCAAATAAAAATTAAGGCTCATACAGCCGCCGTGAAGGTCGGTAGCAAGATTTTGGTTTGTAATTTAGTCTAACACCTTGTCTGTCATAGCAAATGAAAAGTAAGATTGTATTGGAGTTTAAAAGGTATAATTGGACTGTCGACTATTCGATAATTGAGGTTTCCGATAATTTTTATCGTATCATGTTTCCAAATTGTTTCATTGAATACTATAAGAATCAGATGTACCATAGTATTGAATGTTGTATTGATATTGATGGAAAAAAGTACGACTTAGAAACTGCTCTGAGATTTAATAAAAGGAAGACAGGGTATTTGTATAACAACCATTCGGACTTAGAAATTGCAAGATTTATTGAGCAGTATACTGAAACGCTTTACTTTGAATTATTACATTTTATCATCCATGATTTCTCTTGGGCCGATAGACAAGCCCATAATTCTCGGAATATAAATTGCATATAAGCTCCTTTAAGGGGCTTTTTTCTTGGCCGGTTAGATGGCCGATTATGGTTTCCGGTGCTTTACGGAGCTATCCAACAGATTCTATAGGATGGCTTCGGGCCATACTGCTGAACACACAGGGAAGCCTTCACGAGCATCTCCGCCTCGCTTTTCGAAGGTTTTTGTCCGAATTTCAGGCATTTCTTCAGGTGGTTATGTAGAAACAAAAAACTATTCCAAATGCAGAACAAAGCTGTTTATAAACGGAATGACAATCAATTTCACAGATGGTATCATCCAACAAAAAGGAAAAATGTTTAGTTTAATAGGATTTTAAAAACCGAAACCATAACAATAATGAACAATGAAGCACAACATTCAACTGATGTAGGTCCTGATAAATTCACTTCAAAAGCAGAACACAATCCAGGACAAGACATGTATGACACTAAAAAAGAACCAAGAAAATCAATGGGGGTCTATTTGAAAAATCAAAATAGGCTCATAATGAATTCGATAGCGATCGCGGATAAAAAAGCGGCAATTTTAATTAGGATAAACACTGCAATAATATCTGCTTTGATCGTATTTGAGAGTTATTTTAAAGGAAATACATCCTTTAATGAACAAATTATACCTGTTCTGATCATTGGGCTTTCCATTTCATTGATTTTTGCCATTCTCGCAGCAAAACCTTTTAGCTATATTATGTATAAGGTCTTTAATAAAATTGTCAAAAAGAAATATCCGAATTTAGAAGAAAACAACTTCATGATTTTTGAAGTACCGGAATTTGAGAAGTATGAATTGTCAATGCAGAAGGTTTTAAAGAGTCAAAACCTACAAATAGGGAACCTTACCAGATTTAACTATTTTATGAGCAAAAGCATCTCTAGGAACTACCTACAGCTAGAAATTGCGTACACTATTTTTTTAATTACGGTCATCGTCGTTGCTGGCCTATATATCGGTTCAAACTACTTTTGGTAAGAGGAAAAACATAACTTTCTGGATGGCCGCGATTAAATTTCACAACGCTCCATCGTATGATGCACCCAATTAACTCATGGATAATAACAACGGACTTATGGGTAATCAATTTCAATGGCAACAGCTATTTTATGGCGTTTTTGTTTAGGAATAAAAAGTCTCAGGCAAAACAACAATATGCAACACCCTTATCACAAAAAAAGATATTGATTCAAATGGATATCCGCCTAGTTACTGACCGCTATGGCGTTTTTTCAGAAATACATCGAATTCCAATGGTACCGCCTACGCCATGTCCTTTTCGGGAGGGCCCCTAAACTGAAAATCAGTTATATTTAAGAATCCTTATTTAATTCGGCCCAAGTGAGATTCTGTTTGATGATGCTATTATTGGTTCCTTTTGGGCTATTGGCCCAAGAACTGCCTCCTATCCAAACATTTTCGCCATCGGACTATCAGGGCGAAAACCAAAATTGGGCCATTTCGCAATCGCTGGACAAGTTCATTTATGTGGCCAATGATCATAGCCTCATGGAGTTTGATGGTGTTCGGTGGAACAAATACGCCTCGCCGAACGGTTCCTCTATCAGAAATGTAAAGGTGGTCGGGAACAAGATATACACGGGATGCTATATGGAATTCGGGTATTGGACAAAGGATTCCACAGGGAAACTTAACTACACCTCGTTGGTGGATAAACTAAGCCGGCCCCTTTTGGAGGACGAGGAATTTTGGAACATCGTTGCCGTAGAAGATCGCATATTGTTCCAGTCGCTCCACAGGATCTATATCTACCCGCTTTCCAGAAAGGAGTTTCGAATTGTTGAAGCGGAGACCGATAAAGCGCAGCTGTTCAATTTAGAAAGTGGGGTGTATTTTCAAAGAAAAAACCAAGGGATATTCAAGATCACCGAAAATACTGCTCGCGCGATTACCCAAGATGAACGCATTAAAAACAAAACGGTAATCGGGCTTTTCGAGGATACTAAAGGGTTGATTTATCTTACTTCGGATGCCGAGTGGTACCGTGAGGAAAAGGATGGCAAACTTGTCGCCTGGGACATTCCCGCCAATACCGGTCTTTCATCGCTCAATATTTACAGCAGTTTACAACTTGGGGACGGTAGTTTTATATTGGGCACCATCTCCAACGGAATGTATCAAATATCAGAAGAAGGCAGTCTGATCAGAAAGATAGACCAACAACAGGGTTTGAACAACAATACCATACTGGCCATCTTCGAGGATAAAGATTCCAATGTATGGTTGGGGCACGATAACGGCTTGAGCGTAATCAACCTCGATTCCCATTTTAATGAATATATCGACAATGTGGGCAAATTGGGCGTGGTGTATGCATCAAAAGTTTTTGATGGTAAATTATACTTGGGTACCAATCAAGGGTTGTTTTGGACCGAAAAAGAGGGCGCTCCCAAATTTAAGCTGGTTCCCGGTACCGAAGGCCAGGTGTGGTGTCTTCCTCAAATCGGGGAAGCGCTTTTCTGTGGGCATCATAAAGGTACCTTTGTCATTGAAGGGGATATGGCAAAAATGATTTCCAAGTTTCCCGGTACATGGAATATTAAGCCGATAGCGGGCAAACCAAACTATTTGCTACAGGGCAACTATGGAGGGTTAAGCGTTTTGGAAAAATCGGACGGGCTATGGACGTTCCGAAACAAACTGAAAGGGTTCGATAATTCCAGCCGCTTTTTTGAATTCTCCGGTAAGGATACAATATATGTCAACCATGAGTTTAAAGGGGTATTTGGATTAAAGATCGATGACGACCTCAGAAATGCAAAACTGCTATCCAAAGAAGAGGGAAAGGGAAAAGCATCCAGCTTGGTACGCTTCAACGATGCACTTGTATACGCTACCGTTCATGCCGTTTTCGATATCGATACACAACGGAACCAATTTGTGGTAGATACCACCCTCACCAATATTTTTCACGAGGATCAAGGGGATGAACCGAGTATCTTAATTACAGATGGATCGGATAAAAAGTTGTGGCGGTTTGGAAAACAGGACATCATGTTCGCGGAACCCTCCAAGTTCGATGATGGCTATAACCGAACCGTTATAGCGGTGCCGAGGGGCCTGCGCAATAATTTGGGTGTCTCGGGTTTTGAGAACATCGGCACTCTTGGTGACGAAAAATACCTTATCGGCGCTTCTAACGGGTATGTTACCTTGAACAGGTCCAAACTCAAACCGAGTACATACACCGTTCTTTTTAATGAGGTAAAAAAGTACCGTTACGGCGATTCTCCCGAAAACATCCCTTTGGACACTGTTGCTTCATTGAAAAACCAAGAAAACAGCCTGCTATTTTCCTATAGCGTTCCCGAATTTGACAAATACAAAGCGGTAGCGTACCAATACAGGCTGATCGGAATGCACGAAGATTGGAGCGAATGGACCACCGTTCCCGAAGTTTCCTTTGAAAACCTACCCTTTGGGGAGTACACGTTCGTGGCAAGGGCAAAAGTGGGAAATACGATGACCGACAATGAAATTTCGTATACTTTTTCAATTGAAAGACCTTGGTATTGGTCCATAGTGGCCATAGCGTTTTATATTTTGGCTATTTTAGGATTTTCGGTGATGGTACACAAGCTGTACAAAAGGTATTATAAAAAGCAGCAGGCGAAAATAATGCGCGAGAACGAGCGAAAACTGAAACGTAAAAGAAACAAGGCCAAACGCAAAATAGTACAGATAAAAAATGAAAAGTTAAGAAATGAAATAGAGGCCAAAAATAGGGAGTTGGCCGTGGCGACCATGAGCATGATCAAAAAGAACGAGTTTTTGAATTCCATAAAATCACAATTGACCAAGACCGAGAACAATGCCGCCGTGGGGTCGGTCATTAAAATGATCGATCTTAACATTGACAATGAGGATGACTGGAAGTTTTTTGAAAAAGCCTTTAATAATGCGGATACCGGTTTTCTTAAGAAAATAAAGGAACTGCACCCCGACCTTACGTCCAATGATCTAAAACTTTGTGCGTATTTGAGATTGAACCTTTCTTCCAAAGAAATTGCCCCATTGCTTAACATTTCAGTGAAAAGCGTTGAGGTAAAACGTTACCGATTGCGAAAAAAAATGCAATTGGAGCACGAAAATAGCCTCACCGAGTACTTGCTCAATATCTAAGGCACTTAACAAACTTCTTTTTTACCACTACATTACCTATACAAACATGAAAATAGCGTGGTAATGTCGTCTTTTTTCATTTGGCTTTTGATTCGTTAAACCTGCGTTAAATACAGGCTTTCATTATGATTTTATCAAAAATTACCCAAAAAAATAGCGTTGTATGTTTTTTATATAGGTGAATATTAAGGATTTGTGATTTGGTGACGATAGTTTTGATTTTCGTAAAGAACGCACCAAATGAAACAATTCTTATTTTTTATTTCATTCCTGTTTTTATGCACCACTACCATAGCGCAGAGCGTGAAGGTTTCCGGTACGGTGTACGACCAAACCACTTCCCAGCCTTTACCAGGGGCAAATGTGTTTGTTAAGAATACAAATACGGGCACCACGGCGGACTTTGATGGAAATTTTGAACTATCGGACGTAGCTATCGGAGATGTGCTGGTGTTCTCCTATATTAGTTTTAAAAATCAAGAATACCCGATCGATGGTCCACAAAGCGGCCTGGAAATTTTTTTAGAGGAGGATGTTGCGGCTCTGGACGAGGTGGTGGTCATTGGCTATGGGACACAGACCAAAAAGGAAATCACGGGAGCGGTGGCCGTTATAGGTGCCCAAACCATAGAAGAGCTCAACCCGACAAGAGTGGAACAGGCCCTACAAGGCCAAGTTGCCGGGGTGAATATTACGGCAGAGTCCGGTTCGCCAGGTAGTGGCTCCAGTATCCGTATTCGGGGAATATCCACAAACGGCGACAATAGGCCCTTGATTCTCGTGGACGGAAACGTTATTGAAGACCTGAGCGTATTAAATCCGGGGGATATTGAAAGTATAAATGTGCTTAAAGATGCAACGGCAGGTATATATGGCGTACGGGCGGCAAATGGGGTAATTTTGATTACCACCAAGACGGGTAAAAGAAATTCGGAACTACGCTTCAGATATGATGCTTTCGGAGGTTTTCAGGAAACTTCGCGCACCATTCCGGTGCTCAACGCTACGGAGTACGCCTTGCTGGTAAACGAAGCCTTTGCCGCAAATGGCAGCCCCAATCCATTTCCGAACCTATCCCAATTGGGCGCAGGTACCAATTGGCAGGACGAAGTTTTTGGTTCCGCACCAATATTTAACCATAACCTTACCGTGGATGGCGGTAGCGAAAAATCAACATATTCCTTGGGAGCTTCACTGCTAACTCAAGATGGTATCGTGGGCGGTAACAAGGCAAACTTTAAACGGTACACCACCAGGTTCAACTTCAACACCGATATTCTTGAAAATCTAAAATTGACTACAAACCTTTTATATACGGGTACGGAAAGAAAAACACTGTCGGAGAACGCGATCGGGTCGGTATTGTTCAATGCGTTGAACAACGCCCCTACCTTTGCGGTAAAGGACGTGACAGGGAATTTTACGCTGGCCGAAGGACTGGGAAACGAAGTGATCAATCCCTTGGCGCAAATAGCCAATACCTTCAATAGCAACCGTGTAGATCGATTGAGCGGTAAAATTGCGTTGAACTATCGCTTTTTAAATAATTTTAAGGTCGAGAGTAGTCTTCAGTTCAACTATGCAGAAGTGCAGGGACGCGGTTTTTCCCCTACGGTTTTCTTTGGTTCCGGAAAAGTGTTCAACAACCTAGGACGAAACTCCCTGACCGCAAACAAGGATATTTTTAGGGACTACACCTTTGATACGTTTATCAATTACAATAAGCAGTTTGGGGAGGTGCACAACGTACAGGCCACTTTGGGTACTTCGGTATTTAAAACAACAGGATTGTTCTCCGGCAGTACCACTGGTTTCTTTGAAAACGAAGTCCCATTTGCCGAAGCCGATATCGCCAATACCGTGGATAGAAGAAATGGTTTAATAGATAGCGGTCTCAGCGGCAAATTTGATGAACGACTCTTATCCTACTTTACCAGGGTCCAATATGACTATAAGGGCAAATACCTGTTATCCGGTATTATTAGGCGCGATGGTTCTACGAAGTTCGGGCCTGAAAATAGGTTTGGGTATTTCCCTTCCGGTTCCGTGGGATGGATCGTTTCCGATGAGAATTTTTTAAGTAAGAGTAACATTATCGACTTTCTTAAGCTTAGGGGTAGCTATGGAATTTTGGGTAACGATCGTATCCCTTCAAACGGCTTTAGGGGAGTATTGAGCGGTGAAGCGGCTTATGTAGTGAACGGGGAGTTGGTGTTCGGCCAGGCCGTAGGCGTCTTGCCCAATCCGTCGATCCAATGGGAAGAACAAAAAACCTTTGATGTCGGGGTGGACATCAAACTGTTCGATAATACGGTTGACCTTACGGCGGATTATTTCAATAAAACAACGGAAGGACTCCTACTACAACCACAGGTATCGGGAATTTTAGGGGCCTCCGCCCCAGGTGCCCAAGCGCCGGTGGTAAACGGCGGTACCGTCGTAAATTCAGGTGTGGAGTTCGCCATAGGCTACCAAAGCGACCGTGCCAAGGCGTTTAACTATGGCATCAATTACAACGTTACCTTTTTAGAAAATGAGGTCACGCAGGTCAATAATGAGGCAGGATTTTTACAGGGCGGCTCTTTTGGTGTCGGCCAAGACCCACCGTCCAGAATGGAGGCAGGGAAACCTATAGGGTATTTCTTTGGATTGGAGACCGATGGAATTTTCCAAAATCAGGCCGAGATAGATGCGCACGCTACCCAGGCGAACGCCGGCCCGGGAGACCTTCGCTTTAGGGACCAAAATGGCGATGGACAGATCGATGCCGATGACCGCGTGGATATTGGAAACCCGATTCCCGATGCTACCATGGGACTGAACCTATCCATCAACTATAAAAACTTCGATTTTGGGGCCTATACTTTTGCATCCATCGGAAATGAAATCGTACGAAACTATGAACGGAACCAACCGCTGGTCAACAGATCGGTGTTCACCATCGATCGCTGGACAGGGGAAGGAAGCACCAACACCTATCCCAGGGTAACTACCGGGGCGACTTCCAACACCCTTTTTTCGGACTTTTTTGTGGAAGACGGTTCCTTTGTCAGAATTCAAAACGCCCAATTGGGCTATACCCTTCCCCAAAAGGCCATGGAACGTTTTGGAGCGGACCAACTACGAATTTATGTGTCCGCCAACAACATATACACCTTTACCGAATACCGGGGATACGATCCCAGTGGTGCCTCGGGGCCTTCCGGAGGTACAAACGGAAACGGTTCGCCCATAGGGGCCGGTATAGACCAGGGTTTTTATCCTGTGCCAAGAACCTATTTGTTGGGTGTAAATCTAAAATTCTAAAAGGATGAAAACGAGCAATAAAAACGTAAGACGTATGAAAAGAATTCTTTTTATCCTCCTTTCCAGCCTTGCAGTTTATGCCTGTACGGACGATTTTGTAGCGGTAGAATCCTTTAATGAGGATACCGAGAACTTTTTTAATTCGGAAGAGGATTATGAAAGTGCGCTCATTGCCGCATACGACCTGTTACAGTCGACCTATCTGAATGTGCTGTTGGGGGAAATTGCTTCGGACAATACCTTGGCCGGAGGTGAAAGCGCCACGGACGTACAAGGCATTCAAGAGATAGACGATATGGTACACACTCCGGTCAACCAACAATTAAGGGATGTTTGGAACTGGATGTTCGCGGGAGTGAACCGCGCCAACTATATTTTGGAATTTAAGGATAAAACCGATTTTTCCAACAAAGGGGTGGTATTGGCGGAAGCAACTTTTTTACGGGCCTATTATTATTTTGAATTGGTAAAATGGTTTGGCGACGTGCCTTTGGCCGTAGATCAACGGTTACTGTTCGGCGACCAGAACACCATAGAACGTACAGCGGCTTCCGAAATATATGCCCAAATAGAACAAGACTTGATTTTTGCCGCCGCGAACCTGCCCAATACCCAGGATGAGCTCGGTAGGGCCACAAAGGGTGCGGCCCAAGCACTTTTAGGAAAAGCCTATTTGTATCAAGGCAAATTTCAAGAAGCGGCTACCGTATTGGATGAAGTGATCGCTTCCGGAGGTTACGATCTTGTAGCCGACTACACCACTATATTTGAAAATGACAACGAGAACAACATAGAATCGGTTTTTGAGGTTCAGTATACCGATGTTGAGGGTGCCGGATTTGGTTGTTTGCAATGTAGCGAGGGCAACGTGGCCGTAGGATTTAATGGCATCCGCAATTACTCCGGACCGCTTTTCGAATCCGGTTTTAGCTTTAACGTGCCCACCCAAGAAGTTTTTGATGCCTTTGAGGCTGGCGATGTGAGAAGAGCGGTCGCCATATTGGATATTGAGGCTTGGGCGTCCGCCAACACCGACGTTTCCTTTGTGGAAGGTTTTGAACACACCGGTTACTATAACAGAAAGTATATCGCCCGCCAGGGGGATTTGAATACCGGTGATGCAAACCTGACCAACCCCAACAATTATAGGGCGATCCGGTTTGCCGATGTCCTTCTTATGGCCGCCGAGGCCTATAGTCGCGGTGGTCTTGGCGACGCTACCGCACAGCAATACCTAAATCGGGTAAGAAATCGGGCAGGGTTGGGAAATGTGACGCTAACAGGAGGTGACCTTACCGCAGCTATTTATCAAGAGCGAAGGGTGGAACTGGTCGGCGAGGGCCATCATTTCTTCGATCTGGTACGAACAGATCGTGCCGCGGCGGAGATAGACGGATTTACGTCAGGAAAAAACGAAATTTTTCCGATTCCCAGTATAGAAATAGAATTGGCCGGTAACCGATGGAACCAAAACCCGGGCTACTAACAAACCACCTCGGGGCAAGCCCGCGCGGTATTCGTGAAGAACAAGTTTTTAAATACGGGGCAAGCCTCGGGATCCTAAACCCTTTGGCGGTGCCAATAAAATTAAATGTTGAAAAATGAGAAATGCTAAAAATTTTCTGATAACCCTATTCGTAGTGCTCTTCGCGGCCTGTGATGAAGATGAAACGACCTCCGTTGCACTACAGGACATCTCCGCACCCACAAACGTAAACGCCGTTTTTGATATTTCCGATGACGATACTGGAACGGTCACCGTAACCCCAACGGGTACCGGGGCCTCGTCGTTCGAAATATTCTTTGGCGATGTTGAAAATGAAACTGCGACCACCGCATCGCCGGGCGAAACCATAAGCAAGATCTATGGAGAAGGTACCTTTACCCTTCGTATTGTAGCAATAGGGGCTACAGGTCTGAAAAGTGAACTGGTCAGAATCGTCACCATATCCTTTACGCCACCAACCAATTTAGCGGCAACTATTACCGTATCGGAAACAGATCCCTTTGAGGTAACCGTAACTCCTTCTGCCGATGATGCCACGGTGTTCGATATTTTCTTTGGCGATGTAGAAGAGGAAACGCCTACTACGATTATGGCCGGTGAAACCGCTACCAAAATATATGCGGAAACCGGGGATTATACCGTTCGGGTCGTGGCACGTGGAGCCGGATCGGCTACCATCGAACTTTCGGAAACGGTAACCATTACCGGATCGGATAACCCCATTGTATTGCCGATAACATTTGACGATGCTACCGTAAACTACGCGTTCGGAACCTTCAATGGTGCAAGCTACGAAGTGGTGGACAATCCGGACCTATCCGGTGCCAATACGGAGGCATCAAAGGTTGGGGCCATCACCAATTCGGGAAATGCCTTTGAGGGCGGGGCCTTTAATTTGGGTACTCCCGTCGATTTTAGCGGTACGGACAAAACCATCGCTATGAAGCTTTGGTCAACTTCCGCTGTGCCTGTTTTACTAAAATTCGAAGGTGGTGTCAATGGCGAAAGAGAAAATGAAGTTACCGTAAATCACGGAGGTACCGGTTGGGAGATCTTAACGTTCGATTTTGCCAACAATGCGGTCAAAAGTTTTATTGACGGCAGCCAGGGTGTGGGCGAAGCTTTCGTTCCGGATGGACAGTATGCTACCATTGTTATTTTCGTGGACGGGCCGGGTACTAGCGCGGGTACGTTCTACCTGGACGACCTGGAACAATCCTTGGGAGCAATGGCAGCTTTGGAACTCCCTATGGATTTTGACGATCCCGACGTGGACTATGCCTTTGGAACCTTTAACGGTGCAAGCTATGAGGTAGTGGACAACCCGGACCTATCAGGTGCCAATACGGAGGCATCAAAGGTTGGAGCGATCACCAACAGTGGGAATGCATTTGAAGGAGGTGCCTTTGATTTGGGTACACCGGTGGATTTTATGACCGACAAGACCATTAGCATGAAATTTTGGGCCACTACTTCAGTACCCGTGCTATTAAAATTTGAAAATGGGGTCAATGGCGAACGTGAAAATGAGGTCGTTGTTACCCATGGCGGTACCGGTTGGGAAGATCTTACGTTCGACTTCGCCAATGATGCAACCAAGAGTTTTATTGACGGTTCCCAAGGGGTGGGCGAAGCTTTCGTGCCGGAAGGACAGTATGCGACCATGGTACTCTTTGTAGATGGTCCCGGAAATACGTCGGGTACGTTCTATGTAGATGCGATTGTGCAATCGGCACCGGACATGGGCGCGGCCGTTGTGCGCCTTCCCTTGGATTTTGAATCGACTACGCTGACATACAATTTTGTAGGTTTTGAGGGTGCTGATTCGGCTATTGAAGCGAATTCCGTTTCCGGCGGTATCAACACCAGTACACAGGTTATGAGGATCACCAAAACCAATGGCGCCCAGTTTTTTGCGGGTACTTTTGTTGACCTGGAGGAGGCCATTGATTTTTCAGCCTCGCAAACCCTTCGGATGAAGACATACTCGCCAAAGGCCAATATTCCTATAAGAATGGCCTTGGAAAACTCCGAGGGCGGGGTCACTCAAATAGCGGTGGATGTCAATACCACGGTCACCGACCAGTGGGAAGAACTCACTTTTGATTTCAGCGGCGTTTTTGATGCTGACGCCTCATACAATCGGGTAGTCATTTTCTTTGAATTTATCGATGGGCTTGCCGGTGACGGTAGCACCTATTATTTTGACGATATCGCGTTGAGCAACTAAAACCTATGACCATGAAAAGAGCAATCAGCTATTGTATCGGCTTCTATACGGCACTGACCCTATTAATTTCGTGTCAAGAAGACGAACCCACATTGGATGCCGTTATAGTACCTTCCAACCTCACGGTAAACACTTTGGTGGCGGACGACCAATCCGGTAACGTAACCGTTACGCCATCAGCCGAAAATGCGCTTAATTTTCATGTCATTTTCAATCAAGGGGAAGACCCCGTCGTAATTTCAAATGGAGAATCGGCCAGTTTTAGATATACCCGGTCCGGGCAGTTCTCCACGCCCATTACGGTCATCGCTTTTGGTAAAGGAGGCGTAAGTTCAAGTACCACGGTCAATGTGGATATGGATGTGCGTTTGTTTATCGATGAGGAAACCCTAAGGCTGATCGGTGGCGATGGTGCCAAAAGATGGGTCTGGGACCGGACCGTAGGCGGTCATTTTGGAGTAGGTCCCTTGACAAATAGTTTTCCCGAATTCTTCAGTGCAGGCCCAAACCAATTAAATTCCTGTCTTTATGATGATGTTTTGGTGTTCAGTTATGATGAAAACGATAATTACGGGTACACCTTGGAACCTGGGGAAGGGAATGAAATATTTATGAACTGGACCGAGGTAAACCGATTTTTTCCGGATGCTACCCCCCAACAATTTGCGGATGAATGCCGCGATATCACGGATCAAGCAGTTTTTGATACGAGTTTTGTAATCATCGAAAACGAAGATGGAACCCGTACGTTGGATGTCGGCAGTAGCTTTTTAAGCTATTGGTCGGTGATACCGGGGCAGTACGAAATATTGGAGCTTTCTGAGAACAGATTGGCCTTGCGTGGAATCAGCCAACCTTTCAATGGTGACGACCCACTTGCCTGGTACAGCGTTTTTGTACCGGAAGACCAAGGGGATACCGGAAGCGGAGAAGCGTTGGAAACCGTTTTTAATACCCTCGTATGGTCGGATGAGTTCGACGTTGACGGGGCTCCCGATCCTGCAAATTGGACCTACGATTTAGGAACGGGCGATAACGGTTGGGGCAATGAAGAGGCCCAAAGCTATACCAGTAATGCCGACAACGTTGTTGTTGAAAACGATCTTTTGAAGATAACCGCTAGGGCGACCGGAGGAGGCAGTGCGGCCGATGTTTATTATTACGATAGTTTCCGACAGGCCGATGCTGGTGCAAATCCTATTCAGGAAGTACAGGATTTTGAGGGAACAGCTCCAGAATTCAATGGGTTCGAAGGGGCAAGCTCCGCGGTGGTCGGTAATCCCGATATTTCTGGCATCAATACTTCCGCGAACGTGGCATCGTTCACGAAGAATGCGGGTGCAGCCACCTTTGCGGGAACATTTTTTGATTTGGATGCGCCTTTGGATTTTTCTGTAAACAACCGATTGCTTTTAAAGACCTGGTCCCCTAAATCGGGGGCCGTTGTTCGACTTAAGCTTGAAGATTCATCGGACGGTTCAAAATTTGTAGAGGTAGATGCGACCACAACGGTCGAAAACCAATGGGAAGAATTGACCTATGACCTAAGTGCCGCTCCGGGGTTCGATTACGATAGGATCGTAATTTTCTTTGACTTCGGGCTTGCAGGTCCAATGGGTTCCGCCTATACCTCGGCACGGATAAAAAGTGAGGGACTTCAGGAGTTTACCTACGGTAGGGTAGCGGCAAGGGCCAAGCTGCCCACGGGCGGAGGTACCTGGCCCGCAATTTGGATGTTGGGAGGGGATTACTTGACCAACCCATGGCCAGCCGCGGGTGAAATGGATATTATGGAACATGTGGGCAACCAACAGGACATTGTTTTTGCCAGTACCCACGATCCCAATAATTTTGCGGGCAATGCCAGAACGGGATCGACGTTGGTCTCGGGCGTATCCGAGGAATTTCATATTTATGAAATGGAATGGACGCAGACCGAAATTAAATTTGCGGTAGACGGTACCGTATACCATACCGTTTCCAATGACGGTACCTTGCCCTTTAACAAGGACTTCTTTTTCATTTTAAATGTGGCCATGGGAGGCACCTTTGGTGGCGATATCGATTCGAATTTTACCCAGTCGACCATGGAAGTTGACTATATCAGAATGTACCAATAAAGCGCTGTTCGTCAAATTAGTTGTAACTATGAAATACATTATGCGTTTCGTACGCTTTCCTTTGATTTTACTTCTCATTATTTCATGCAATGCGCAAGAGGTATTGCTTTGGGAGGAGGACTTTTCAGGTACTGGCTTGAACAAGGAATATTGGAATTTTGAATTGGGTGACGGTTGTCCCGATCTGTGTGGCTGGGGGAATAACGAACCTCAGGTATACACAAAATCCAACCACAGATTGGAAAATGGGTATCTGTACATTACCGTGGATAAAAAAGACTCGGTATATACTTCTACAAAAATCACTACCGAGAAGAAGTTCGAGTTCCAGTATGGTAGGGTAGAGGCACGGGCCAAACTACCGATAGGAAAAGGGATATGGCCGGCCTTTTGGATGCTTGGATCCAACCACAGAGAGGTCGGTTGGCCATTATGTGGGGAAATCGATATTCTGGAATACGTAGGGCGCGAACCCGATATGATCTTTAACTCCCTGCATACTGCCGATAGCCATGGTAAAACGGTAAACACCAAAAAAAGTACTATTGAGAATATAGAGGAAGGCTTTCATGTCTATGCAGCCAACTGGACACCCGATAAGATCGAATTTTTTGTGGATGGAGTGCTGTTGTACACATTTCAACCCGATAAAAAAGATGAAAAAATATGGCCCTTTGACCAACCTTTTTATCTCATTCTAAACGCGGCGATTGGCGGCGATTTTGGCGGGCATGATATCGATAATGACATACTGCCCCAAGAATTCGTTATTGACTATATTAAGGTATTCAAAAATTAAATTGCGACAAGCTAATTTTACGATAGTGTCCAAGCCCGAATAGTTGAAAAAATGGTACTAGAACAGGCCTGATGACCTAGTGGTTTCCAGGTGTTCCCCCCGAGTACCATTTTTCATTTTGTTTTGATCCAATTTCAAAGTTAAAACGGTATACTTTCCATCCGAAATAGATTTTTAGCGCTGAAGCGGGTTCAAAGGTCCTTTCCTTTTTGCAATCAAAAAAATGCGCTAGTACACTTCCTTTTAAAGAAGGTGCCGGCGCATTCACCACTTGTTTACAGCGAAAATCTCTTTCAACTGTTTTACCATACCCCCGTTTCCGGAGACAGTTATCTTCTCCATATTTTCTATCTCCTTCAACTTGAAGCGTAGTTCGTTTTCCCAATTTAGGTTCGCTATGAGGCTCTTCCCCATTCCATGGCGATGCGAAAAAATCCGCAATTGCCAAGACCAAATCAATCAATACGAATGTAACCATAGTATGGTTTCCATGCGATTACTTAAGAATTAGCTTGCCCGTATGTCGCTTAGATGTGGTGATTGCCTCAATAATGTACATTCCGGATGGTATTGAACTTAAATCGATCTCTAACAGCTTTTTTTCGGAAGTGTTGATCGTTTCATAAACTAGTCTGCCATTCATATCAAGAATGCGTGCCGCTAAAATAGTCGTTTCTTCCTTGGGTATTTCCAACTTCAAAATCCTGTTTTTATTTGGATTGGGATAGAATGTTAGTTTTTCAATACCACTGATATCCAATAGGGGTCTACTAGCATCATGATCACAAATATTACCTATTCCGTCACCATCCTTATCTCCTTGATCGGCGTTGGGAGTTGTGGGACAGTTGTCATTTACATCAAATACGCCATCGCCATCGCTATCTTCACTTTGAAATTCGATAAAACCTTGACATAGCAATCTTTCAGAAAGCGCCCCTCCACAGCTATTGGTCTCGTTATTATAACTTCCGGTGTTTACTGCTTGTTGTTCTGCTTGTAAAATGGCATCATTTATGGAGATAAAATCTATTTGCAGGTTTTTGTCTTCACCATTTTCTTCAATGGATCCATCTAGGAATTCGATTCGTATGGGTGCATTTGGCGTAGGGAGAATGAACTCAAATTGCTGGTAGCTTTTGGTCACTTGTTGTGTAGCTCCTATTTGAGTACCCTCGACCAGTACGCGAAACATTTCTTTACCGCTGTCGCCTTTTGCCTTTACGACCAGTCTGTCACCGCCGGGCGTTCCAGAATCTTGGGTATCCTGCAAAAAATATCCGGAAAAGGCGATTAGGTAACCCATAACTTCGATATCCGGTTCATTTACCCAGTGTTTATTGTATGCATCTATATACGCCTTAGCAGGTGGGGGTACGTTGTCATTGTAATTGCTGTTGAGATAACTTCTGTCGTGCGAAGGGCCTTTGACCGGAAGCCCGCTAGGTGCAGCATCACTAATACTAAAAGGCCTAAAATGCGGGGTTGTCACAGGAGAACTGCCTACACCGGTAATGAACACCTTGCCTAGCGCGTTTCTACCCAATAGGATATGAAATTGATCTAACGCTACATTCTTATATTTGATATCTCCTGTAATCTGATAAGCACCCATCAAAGTCCATGCTTTGTGAAGCATGTTTCCAATGGTATGCCGGTGCTCCCAATACTTCTCTGGCAATATATTGCCATAACCGTCCGAAGTATTTTGAGCCATGTAAGAACCAAGTTGCGCCTTCATCGCATTGATGATATCATTTTTAATGGTAGCATTAACGGCCCTATTCTCAATAAGGCAATAGCGCTGCAGTACCTGTAAAAGATTCTCGATACGCATAGAATGTGTATTTGGGTTTTCTTCCGGGAAGGGATAATTTAGTTTGCTGTAGCTGTTATAGATAGCAACAAATTTGTCGTGATATTTCTGTTCCCCTGTGTTGATGTATAATTCCATGGAGAGCCAAAGGAAATCTTCCTGGTAGGTAAAGTCAAAACGATATGCCTCGACCGTATCCGCAGATCCTGTCCTTCCATTCGCGTTTAAAAAATTCCATGCTGCTATTGCCTTTTGCTGACAGCGATTCGCAAATGGCGTGTCGTAGTCTTTAAATACACGATTTGCTCTGGCCAATACGGCCCCTACTTTACCCGTGTTTGTGGAGTATACATCCCCGATCAGGTATTCCGTATCATCGTTCTGAGGAGGAACCCGGCTTGGATGACTGTCTTGAACCGGGCCGAGACCAATGGAAACACCGCCGTCATCGTTCATCATCTTTATCATCCAATCCAGCCCCCATTTTGCCTCAATCAGCAAATCGGGCATACCGGAAATACGCTCATTTGAAGCTAAAGAAGAGGGGATTTCATCAAATTCACGGGGAAACAACTCTGCTATTTCCAACATTCTATTGACCGCCTGGGCATGGCTCATCGTGGATCTTCTGTAATCGCCTCCATTATGCCAGCCACCTTCAACATTTCTATTGTCCGCAATGTAGTTACCATCTACATATCGCTGTTTGCCGGCATGCAAGTGGCATTTAGGATGCCCTACAACCTCATGTTGAACGGCATAACTACAACGGCTGGAATAGATCCCCCTTAACGAAGTACGGAACAACTCCTGGTACACTCGATCACCAATAACAAAAGCAGGAGAGGTTTGTTCATTTACCTTGACCCTGTACCTACCAGGGGTGGTAAAATCTGAAAAATCACCTTTGAAGACGTTTTCATTGGCGTATTTATCGTATTTGGAATCAGACATGTTTCCCGTAAACACTACGTTGTTATCAGTATCCAATAACTGGAAAGAAGCCGCTGAAAAATTGGTCCTAAAGTCTTTGGGATGTAAGGTTTCGTAACCTACTTGATTTACATGTATTTTGTCCGTCGCATTTCCTGTGGCATTGGAATCGCTTGATCTTGGGTCGTAATCGGTTTGTATGTTCAAAGGCGTATTACCGGCGTTTGCTATGGCATCCCATTTTACAAATTTGTAACGTGAAATTTGATTTGCCACTCCATCGTGGGCCAAAAACATGCCTTTCGCGAAATCGCCTCCTAAATTCACGTTGGTGACATCAATGCCATCTGTATTTTGAACATCGGTCAGTGCAAAGCTTTTGAGGTATTTGTTTTTTGCCTGACTATCTGCAAAGGCTCTTTCGAAAACCGCGTACTGATTTTTTCCCTGGACCGATGCTATTAAATATCCATTTCCCGAGTTTCCGTAATACAACGTTAACCCCTCCACATCTGCAGCAAGGTTGGCATTACCGGAGACGGTAGCGACGGTCACTCTTTCATTCATAAGTACACCGTCGCCGTTGGTAGGGTACCGATAAATACCTTTGTCCTCAGCGGCGATATAGATGACGTTTTTCTCGTCATCCGCCACAATTCCCTCAACTTCAGTTCCGTTGCCACTAACATCTATTACCGTTGTTACCCGTACCCCTTTGATACGGTCTTCTTCCGCACCTGACAGGTTGGGTTCCAATCGATATTGCGCTACTTTTCCCGCCTTATCACTAACAATAACGTAATGGATGTCTTTGGCTTTGTTATGGAACATGGCCAGGCCATAGGGGGCATCGCCTCCGGACAAGAAGCCATTTCCCAGCGCTATTTCACCGACTTTTTCTAGGGTAACAAAATCGCCACTGGTATTCTTGTTGACCTTAAAAACATCTATTTCCTCATCCGATCTGTTTGAAACGCATACAATATCCCAAAGTTGCTGACCGGTATCAAAGTTGTATTTGATATCAATGTTGTTATAGCGTTCGCCTTTTTCAAAAAGATTGATTCCTTCTTGCCAAGTGTTTTGCCTTACAGATTTCCCATCCAATTTAAAGGCGTAGATGCCGCCGACGTCCGTTTTACTTTTATTCACTCCTAAGACCACACTTTTGCTTGGTGTATAGGGGTGGATCCAGATACAGGGGTCATCTGCCTTATCCCCATTTCCCAACATGGGTTCCGAGGTTATGGTTGGACGTATCACTGGAATGTTTTGCGCAAGTGCATTGCGGGACGTAAATAGCAATAGAAACAGTAAAATGGGGAGTGTATTTTTCGTATTCATGATTTTATAGGATTAAGAAGGAACGTATTTAATAGTATTTAGGTAACCATAATGCGGAATATCCGGGTGGGGGCTATGTCAGAAAGCGCAAAATGAAAGGTCTATAGAAGCTATTGAAAAACTATCTTGGTTTGATATTTCAACAACTATTTAGGGGGCTCTTTATCGATAAAAACAAAAATGGGGCGGTAAACGATAGTTCACCACCCCCTATTGTATTGTTTAATGCCGTATGATGATTTTGCCGCTTTGCTTATGGCCATTTACGTAGACAACGGACAGTATGTAAGTGCCATCTTTCAACTCGGACACATCGATACTCCTGTCTTCGAAGGTGGTAATCTGTTTCAGCAATGCTCCCGAAAGCGTATAAACATTCACATAAAGAATGTCTTCTTGGCTGTCCAAGGTCACGGTGCTTTGGGCCGGATTTGGATATAGTTGTAACTCCTTGTCCTTGGCCGCCACATTATCTGCTTGCAGTCTCGTACTACCATTGCCATTGCAACCCATAAATTGTATTTCGTTTAACTTGAGGTCTTTTTTGGTCCAGTTCTTCAGGTCGGTTAATTCCTGGCCACCAATGGAAACACAATCAAAGGTGATGTTCTGGGGGAAAATGGTATTGCTATACCCTAAGAACCTGCTTTTAAGTCCTCCATCGGCCGCCACGGTCCAGTTCCTAAATGTGATATTCCTGAATTTTGCACTTACCAAGCGCTCACCCGAATTTTTGCCTGGTTGCATCTTCAGGTCAAAAAGTCGTTTATTTAGGTCTTTGTCCTCTACCCGTATATTTTCCAACAGAATATTTTCGATAACAGCGTCGGATTTCAGGCCTTGCAAATCAATGACATTTCCGCCCGATGTATTGTTTACGTTGCCGCGATGGTAAAGGATATCGGCATCACGAACAACACAATTTTTTCCGCCCGCGTAAGCGGTAAAAATAAAGGCAGAACCATTCCCGTCATTCCATGATGAAATGCGCCGTATCGTAACGTCGTCCATAGAGCTGGCAACATAGTAACCATCATCTTGTGTACGGGTGAAACAGTCTTCGACCAAGGCATAACCCGATACATGTATCCCATCTCCATTGGGGCGCCAACTCATGATCTTAACCCGTCGTATTTCATTAGGTGCAGCGGCAGAACCGTCACCAATGGTCAAGGAATGGTGCGAGGGGTCTTCAATGGTAATATCCTCGATCTTTAGATTGCTACTGCCTCTTAACCATTTAATTGCAGCTTGCGCTTGTTTTGTTCCGTTGATAAACCTGGGTAAATGTGCACCTGAAAGGATCCCCAAGCCAAAAACTCTTATGTTGTTGTATTCCACCTCTTTTTCAAACGTACCTTTCACAAAAGCACCGTTGGCAAAGTAGTAGTTTACGCCATCCTTTACCTTGTAATTGAGTCCCATATTATGTGTCCCAGGTTTAAAAACTACCGTTTGCCCCGCAGTGAGATTGGACGCTTTGGGCATGCCGGTACCAGGTTGTACTACAACGAGATTGTTCGTGGGGGCGTCGATGAACGGATTGGCAAAAATACCAAGGGTATTTTCTAATTGTGCCTTTCCTCCGGACAGTGGCACTACGGAAAGATAAGCTGTTTTCAGATATGCAGTGGTAGGGGCTTGCACGCGTATCTTGGCGACACGCTTGTCGTTTTCGGTTACGTACTTGACCGCTGCTCCTTTTTTACTGGGACGAACTTCCAGGTTTGAAATATTGCCATTTTTCTTCACAACTTTCACCCATGCTCCTTGATCACCAAACTCAAAATTCACATAACCCATCTTATACCCCCGTAAGAAGTGGTCACCCGTATTTGAATATCCAGGTTTGATGGTGTTGTTCTTCGCAAGGGTATGATGTACATGCGCCTCTTCGTAAGGGCCATTTTCATTGACCGAAACAAATACCTGATATTCATTTGATCTGGGAATATCGTTGCGAGGTGGCAATACCCTTATACCGCCTGTTTCGGTGTCATCTTCGTCTTTTGACGGGATGGTGATCGTTTGCTTGTTGGATGTCGCCACGGCTACCTCATTTAACATGGGTCTTACAACATACGTATACTCGGCATTAGGTTCTGGATTTGTGTCGGTAAATGTAAGCGTGTTTGCTGCAACGTCGCCAATATTGTCCACATCATCCCCTCTAAACCGACGAACCCGATAGCCTGTTTCCCCTGCAACATCGCTCCAGTTTAAGGTTACACCACTTTCGGTATAGGTGGCCTTCAAATCGGTGATATTGGGCAGTGTTTCATCACCGGGGTCTGTATTGCATGAGATCATTGCATTGAACAGTCTATTGCCCGCCTTCCTGATGGCAACGGCATCCCAATGAATGGGTTCATTGTCAACTCTGGTAGTAAGATCAATGGTACTGACATAAGAAGTGGTAGCAGCATTGTTCGCGGCATATTCCTGCATCGCATGGGCAACATCTAGGTCTAATTGCCCGGCAAATGTATAGGCCGGTTCCATCAAAACTACTTTCATCGAATTTGCCTGGCCGGGAAGTAAATTTTCAATATCGGCCTTTAGGTCGCTAAGCATAGTTCTCAGTAGCGCACGATATTGATTTTTGGACATTGCTTTATCCGCTTCGCCCTGTTGCCAGCCAAAACCGACCAGATTAATGGTTTTGTTGGCTTGCTTTAGTGCGGTTACTTCCCTGGTAATTCGCGCAAGAAAGTCGTCGTACATGCGTTCTCCTTTTTGCCAAATTTCAATAGAGGTTCCGCCAGAAGCCCCATTGATCAGGGCCAACTTTGTTTGTCCACAATCATATAGTTTGCGGGCCAGCGGTACGTGCATTCCATAATTTCTTACTTCAACCCCTGTATTTTTTAATTTGTGTAGGTGGGGCGATAAAGCCTTAAAATCACCAATACTTCTCGAAACCCCGATTACATTGGAATTGTTGCTCAAAAGTACGCCCACATCCGTTTCGGCCGGGTGGTTCCTGGGGACTCGTTCAGACCAAAGTGCCCTACCTCGCATATTTGACTGCCCTGCCAATAGTACAAGGTCATAAACCTCTGACTCTTTCTCCGTTTTATCCTGACTAGAGTTTATGTTCGAGTCGGATAGGTTGATCATGGTTCCACCGTATGAGGCAGTATGCAGTTGGTTTTCCATTTCTGGTGTCGCATCAACCGGATTCCCTTTCGCGGTGGTCGTTTTTTTAGAAAAGGCGGTAGTGATACAAAATGCGCAGAGCGCTAGCAAAATGTTGGTTTTCAATTTTATAAAGTAAGTGTCATTTTTTTTCATGGGGAATATTTTGAATTCATGTTAATTTTTTGGGGTTTCTATCAACTTTTCAAACGGCTCTTTTACGCTATGATCCAGATGTACACATGCCCGCCACTGGTGCGTTTTACCAAGGCTTGCCTTGAGTTTTACGCGTACGCTTGTATGCATGGGATTGTACCAAGGATGTTAGCGAAAATTTGGTTTTGGAAAGTGAATGCTACCTGTGAATGCCATGGTATCGCACCAGCTATTACAAAGCTGACATGAACACCAATACGCATATCGGGGCATTTCTAAGCTATGGCGGCGGATCGGAGAAACGGCGCAGTAGCATCGATTGGAATACAAGAAAGATTTTTAAAAAAATCTGAAAAAAGTAGGTTCTACCACAAAGGCAACGTTCAATCATAACATGTATATAATTTTGGGTTACTTAAAAAAATACATGTTGGTTTGGCCATATATTGACACGGTCATTGCTTGGGGCATTTTAAAAACAATGTACCCGTACCAAATATAAGAAGTGGTAAAAGTACTTGTAATTAGCTAGTTATAACTGCTAATTTGCAAATTTGGATAACAAATATGAAGACCGTTGGCATTAAAAACCAGGGTTTGGAAAACTGGTTTTTACGGATATTCCCTTATTCTATAACCGATAGCAGATGAATTTGAAACAGCGGTAGTTACGTGTAGATTATGATTTTTTTGACCTTAGGGAAGGTACTAAAGAGACCACCAAAAGAAGGGTCTTGTTCTCCAAAACCAGGATTTCTTGCGATAATTAACCTATTTCAGTCATAATAACTGGCAAGTTTTGGTTCAAAATGCCAAGGTCGGCAGTAGTAAAGTCGGCTTACCCGTAATGGCACAAACTCAAAAAACCAAGACTATCCATTTTAATTAAGCGATACCCCTAATAATTTAAAAATTGTTTTTTGTACTGATTCGGTGTCATTCCAGTAGCTTCCTTAAAATTGGCGTAGAAGCTCGACTCTGATTTGAAACCACTGTCTATGGCAATGGAAAAAATTGTTAGATTTTGATTTTCAGATTTTTGCAATAACTTCTTGGCTTCTTCGATTCTTTTTTCTTTTATAAACTGGCTAAAGCTTTTCCCCAGTTCATCGTTCAAAAACTTTGACAATAAGTAGGGTCGAATATCGAGTTTTTGAGCCAGTTTATGTTCGTTAAGTTCTGTATCCAAATAGAGCTTTTTTTCATTTATCTGCTCCAACACAAGGGACATTTCCTCGGAGAGGGGGGGATTGTGAGCATTTAAACCAGTTTGAAAATTAGGAAACCCGGCAAGTATACGCGGATATCTTATGAAGAGATAGCTACTAATAAAAAGTATGAAACAAGTAAATATGATATAATTGAGATGCGTTATCGGCCTTATCATCATTAACGAGCTCTTGGTAGTTATTAGTACCTCGCTTAGAATGGAGAAGAGTAGATTAAAAAAACTGATATAGGTAATCACCGCTAAAAAAATAATCAAGGTTTTGGGCCACGTCAAGAGTTTTCTGTATTTATTCTTAAAAGATGTTTTAGCCAAACGAAAATCCGGTAGCATCTTCAATAGCAAAATTAATTTCCATCCAAAGACTACGATTAAACTTCCCTTATGTAGCCGCGTTCCGATGTAATCATGAAAATCAAGGTCGTTTTTAAAACAAACAAAACCCAACAGCAATAAGGACCAAATAAGACAGGGTGCAAAAAGTATTCGATAATCTATGGTGAGATTTTTGTTGAATATCTTTTTTAAGTAAATATAAAGTAGGGTAGGAAGCAGTAAATCTAAAATATCGGGCACCACCAATAATTGTGGGGTATTAAACTTAACTTCTGTAAACCGCAAAACATATTGAAACGTGATATTAGTAGATATCACAAAAAAGATAAATGACAAAAGGTAATTGCCATACCCCTTTTTTACTAGGGGGATTACAATACCAACCAATACACTTTGAATTATTCCCCAGATGAATAAGGCAATAGTCATCCTCAAATATAATCATCAAATATTAAAGGATTTAAATGAGGTTTAAATAGCATGACTAAAAAAAAAATGCGCTAGTACACTTCTTTTTAAAGAAGGTGCCGGCGCATTCACTACTTGTTTACAGCAAAAATCTCTTTTAACTGTTTGACCATACCCCCGTTCCCGGAGACGGTGATCTCACCAATCTTTTCGGCGATTTTCTCCACATATTCCATCTCTTTCAACTTGAAGAGCATTTCGTTTTCTTCCATTAGTTTAGCGGTGTTCAGCAAACTTCGGGTAGAAGCGGTCTCTTCACGTCGTGTAATGGTATTGGCCTGTGCCTGTTTTTGTGCCACAAGCACTTGGTTCATGATAGCCTTCATTTCACCCGTTAAGATGACATCTCGGATACCACAGTTCAGTACTTGTACGCCCAGGTCGGCCGCTGTTGTCTTGATTTCGGAAAATACCGCATCGGCGATGCGTTCCTTTCGCTCTAACAGCTCATCCAAGGTATAGGTGCCTATGTAGGCACGCAATACCAATTGAATGGCAACATATAACTGCTTTTCGTAGTCTTTGTTTTCCAACAAGGCCTTTTCAATAGCAACTACTTTATACTGGGTATAGCAGTTGATTCGAATAGCGGCCTTGTCCTTGGTCAACAATTCTTGCCCTGAGATCTCGAGTTGCAATTGTCGCATATCGGCGCGTGCAATCTTTACCGAGGTATCGTTTTTCCAGAAGTGGTATACCCCACTGTCCAGAACCTTCACGAAGGTATCCTCGACCAGTAACAGCGCTTTTTCGTATGCCAAAATCTCCAATACACGAATGTAAGGGCGCAGCAACGGATGGCCTAGCAGCATTTTGCCAATGGGTTCGGTGATGTAGATTTTACTTAAATCGGCCATCACGAACTCATAATTGATCAATCCTTTCCAGAAAGCATATTTACCGGCTGCAAGCACTTTTTTCAAAGTCCCGTTTTCAGATACCAATGCCAACTCCGCATCTTTTACCTCGATAACGTGCAATAGTGCCTCCAAACCTTGGTCCTGTAGCAAAATCTCCAATGCTATCGGGGCCACAAAGGCTTTGGTGAGGTCGTATACCATGACCATGTTTCGTAGGCCTACCCAGTGTGTGCCTTGGGTAATAACGTTTTGGTAATCTCCATTTTTGAAGACCAAACCTACTTTTCCTGCATTGATTCGTACTCGTTTCATCATCATTTTAAATTTGTGTCCGCCTCGCCGGTGACGGACGAACGGGTTAAACTATCATCATATATTTTAGTTGTTTCTTTTGTTTAAAAAACCGCAGCTGTGGTTCATCCATCGACTACGGAAATATTGGTTTTTGAAGTGTCGGATGATTTGTTTTTTAGTATGCTTCCATCGGCTTTGCCAAAGGTGTTCATTGGTTTTTTCCAAGGGAGGGATATTCAAAAAGAAATGACCTTCCACATCAAATAGTCAACATTTCAAGGTAGTATTAAGACTGTTTGCCTTTCCGAAGAAAAGCCGACCGATCCATAACTACGGTTTTTTGTCATTTTAAGTCTAACAGGACTTGGAGACCAGTTTTAAAAGATGGTCGGCTTTAGAAAATGGATTTTCAGTCCATATCCCACGTTATGAGCGTGGTGCTCTACCAACTGAGCTATCCCGATGCTGGCGGGAGCAGGAGTCGAACCTGCGCATCCTTCTGTTGTTCTAACCTAACTGAACTACGGTTCCAAATAGAACCGACGGGATTCGAACCCGTGACCGACAGATCTGAGACCATTTTTTGGAAAACAGCCGAAACCTTCAAGTCAAGTTGTATATGAAGACCTAATACTTCTCAGTAAGACTTCACACAATAGTGCTATACAGAAACACCCAACAAGACCCGCTTGATACTTTATTCCCGCGAAGGCGGGAATCTTTTACGATTTCCCTATGCGAAGCGTAGGCCTCGCCATGGAATCTTATCTTTCAATGAACTTTAATAAACCTGGCAACACGCCTTGTTGCTGCGAGGCACCCCCGCAAACCACGATAAGCTGCGGTTTGCACTATATTTTAAAAAAACGTGCTGGGAATACCCACGCTTATGGACAAGCTTTCGTAGGAGTATGGCGAACGCTTTCCCTACTTTTCCACGCGCCTTCCGTTGCTTTGGAAATTGCGTACCTGTCCGATGCCAAATACATTGTAGCCGTTCGGCAACTTAGACCCGGCCTGCATAGCGGTTTTTGGCCGCGCTTTGCAATTACGGGGGTTGGCTCCCCCACCGTTCACAGGTGTCCCCTTGCGGGGCGACCTATTGGAATGTTCACCGCATGGTATCGGCTTGCGACCGCTACCACCCCATATGTTACAATGGGTTTAGGCAACTACTAGCTGCTACAATGCCCGAAGTCTTTCGCTTTTTATGTTCTATAAAATTTTGGAAAAAAGTCTAGTAACAATTAATCATTTGACCTGGAAGAAGGGCTTCGAGAATGGCTCCGTAGATTTTGGCCTACAAAATACCAACCTTCTTCCTGTAAGCTTCCCAGCTTACGGCAGTTCCAGCCACCGAACAGTTTACCTGTCGGGTTACTTTTATGCTGTAATCGGCACCGTTAAATCGGATGGTTTAAGCGTTACCGAGAACTACAACTTTTCCTGTTGGTGTCTCCACCGCAAGCCTACTTTTGGTCGGCTATATTTTTCTAAGGCCTCTCAGCGGTCGCCCCTGAGGCCTTGTAAAAATATGTTGGTTGCTTGCTTACCTGTACTCCCCCCGAAGGGGATAGTCTCCATTTGCGAGGCCCGCAAATAGATTTATCCTTGTTACCAAGTTTATCTAAGGACGATAAGCCGCCCCGTCATTTACAAGAAATGACGATTTTTTTCGTAGAAGCCCATGATATGGACTCCTTTTTATTTCAATGAACTTTAGTTGAGCCTCACAACACTCCTAGTTGCTGCGAGGCACGCTCACAAACCTCTTTTTAAAAGGCTTGTTTTTAAATACTGGGCAAAATTGAATCATAACTACGCAATTATTATGCGTAGATATTTTTTTTCATCGCATTACTTCTGCGTCGTCACGCTGAGCCTGTCGAAGCGCATTTCATTTTTGCTCGCCCCTCGACAAGCTCGGACTGACAATGCGTTGTTCATTTGACCATCTTTATTGCGGTCTTTTCTTTGGGTGTACTCCGGTCCCGACGCTTCGGGAGAACCCTGTTCTTCCCATTCACAGTGGGACGCTTTACCAGATAAGCTAGAGACACCATTTGAAGATCCGAAAGGAGTTGAACCTTTACGCCAAGGATCAAAACCTTGTATGCTAACCGTTACATCACGGATCTATTTGTACTCCATAAGGGAATCGAACCCTTGTCTTCCGATAGAAAGTCGGATGCACTAGCCACTATGCTAATGGAGCATTTCTTCTGAGAAGCAACCCCGATGCTTCGGGGGAACTTGCGACCTCCCGCTTCCAAAGCGGGTAAACATCTCCCGAAGCTTCGGGATTATCTTCCCAGTTTGCAGTACCGACGGCCCCGAAACTTCGGGGGAACCCGTACCTTCCCGATAGACAGTCGGGCGCTCTAGCCTTTGAACTACGGTACTTTGCGCGTCCGTAAGGATTCGAACCTCAATCCTAGGTTTTGGAGACCCAGATGCTGCCATTACACCACAGACGCGTTGTGGAAGCAGTAGCCCCGACACTTCGGGGGAACCTACATGTCATTTCTGAACCTGATTTACAGTCAGGCGAGCCAGCCAGTTGCTCAATGCTTCCAAAATTTCAGAGACAAGGATGAGATTACTCACGCTATCTCTATTCTTTCTTAAGTAGTTCGTGAATGCTTTGCATTTCGAACTTATAAAAAATGGTTTTGCAGGCCATTGCCTTAACCATTCAGCCACCTTGTCTATTTGGCGGAGGGTAAAGCCCCGACGCTTCGGGGGAACCTTCACTACCTTTGGTAGACTCGCTTAGCAGGCGAGCGCAACAAACCAGTATTTGCCTACCCTCCAGTCACTTCAGCCGTGGCCCCGACACTTCGGGGGAACCCACACGAGACTGGTTACTCCGAAAACTTTTAACTCCATCATTTCTACTTTCATAGGTCTCGTTGAATTCGCAAGCTCATTTCAAGAGTGTGGCCACCGCCCTTTGGCTTGCCCTTCCTTTTTTCAAAAAATAATGCGCATAAAAAAAGCATCTCTTTATCGGAGATGCTTTGTATATATGTGAATGTTGTCTATGACGTCAACACATGATACACGTATTTCTCCTTTGTTTACAAATGGACAGTTGATGACTATAAAACCGTTCAAACCATTTCGGCGAACAGCGATGTAGTTCCGCTAATTGTATATGTCTTTTTAAAAATTCCATTTGTAATAGATTTATACTTTATGACGATGCAAACCTAAAAATGATTTTTAGATTACACAAGAAAAAATCAATTTAATTTATTGATAATCAGGTAGTTATAATTAAAATTTGAGTAATAAGGTTCCTGTCCGTCATATTGCGGATTTTGAATATTTTACACAATCGCCTGTCTACCAATTGTTTCGTGTTTCAACTAGCTATTCTTGTATTTTTCTACTTCTCATTCAATGGTTAAAATTATTCCATAAAAAAAGCGTCCAATTCAAATTGGACGCTTTCTTTTTATCGCTTAATTAAGTCATTTCATAGAATCAACTACTGGATAAAGTCACAAAACGCCCGTTTCGTTCACTATATTCCGAACGAAAATGGTCAAGGCTGAGCCCTATATGTGGGGTGATATGTAACTTTCTCTGTTTCATTTGTACTACAAAGATGTAATTTTTAAACGTTTCGATATTAATTTTTATGCTTTTTCTTTCTCTTTTTTGAAGAGTACTGCCTCTTTTTTACTTTGGATTTATCCCATTTCAACTTCTTCTTGACCCTGTTCTCCTCTTCTTCGATAAAGGAAAAGTAATCATCATTGAAAGCATGTTTTTTGGCCTTCTTCAGTTGTTTTATAGCAGCCTTATAATCTTGTTTGGTTTCCGCCGCATACGCGGAAAGCCAAAATAGACTTCCTTTTGCTATTCCCTTTATACTGAAAGCAAAGGCGATAAGTTTTGCTGCTCTATCGATTTCATCGGCCCAAATAAGGTATTTTGTATAAACAGGATAAACAGTTGTATAATCACTGTTTATTGCGATTACTTTATCAAAACAGGCAAAAGCTTCGGCATACCGATTCAAGTTACCAGCATATACTTCCCCCAAAAGGCAAAGTGCCGCACAATGGTTTTCATCGTAAGACAGGGCATAATTTAATGATTCACAAACTTCGTCCCAGTCATAACCCGATGCCGCCTTGGCTTTTAAATAATAGGTGTCGGCTATTGTCAATCCCATTGTTGTTTTTTTAGATTGTTCTTATACTTCTGCCGTATGGCTTTAAAGCTTTTGTTCTTTTTTTGATGTTTGAAGTCGGTTCCTTTAAAGACCCGAACCGGATTTCCCCGTTGTAGCTTCAAATGATTTTCCCATTGGTCCGATATACTGTTTTTCAACTGCCGAAGGTTGGCCTCGTTCACCTTTTCCTGTAACCGGGTTTTTGCCAGTTTTTTATTTTGGTGCTGCGACCTGTTATCCATGGCAACGACCTGAATTCCCGTCGGATGATGAGTGGCCCTAACCGCAGAGTTGACCTTATTTACATGCTGCCCACCAGGCCCTGTGCTTCTCATGGTTTGAAAAGAGATATCGTTATCCTTAATTGCTGTAGGGTTCAACAGTTTCAGTTCAAAAACGCCGATGAACCAGTTTTTTCGTTTATGGTACTTTCGAAAATTTGAGGTGCCGATCCATTGAATGGTTCCTAACCACGTTGCTAAAAAAGTATTTAGGGTACTCCCTGTCAGCCCAATGGTGACCGATTGTACCGTGCCGTTTTGAGAACCTTTTTCCTGATGAAGTATGGCATATTGCAATCCTTCTGCCTTTACTTCCTGCAAGAATAGCTTTAGCACTTGGGAAACGACCCAGCAACATTCTGCCGGGCCTCTTCCTGCTGTAATTTGTAATATCTTTTCCATTGTTTTTAGTTTTATTAGGTATTAAGTACTGAGTACTTAGTACAAAGTATTTTGAATACCTTCTCAATACTCAATACTCAATACTCAATACTCAATACTCAATACTCAATACTCATATCTCACTACTATTTCATTTATCCATTCGTACTATTTTAGGGGTAAAGGTTCCAAGTACTTCAACCAATTCTTGTTGATTCGCCATGACTTTTTCTATGTTTTTATAGGCCATCGGCGCTTCGTCTATTCCCCCGCCAATGAGGGTTACTTCATTGGCGTTCAATTGTTTTTTAATCTCGTTTTGGGTAAAGGTCTCCTTACACTTTCGTCTTGAAAAAAGACGCCCTGCACCGTGGGAGGCGGATTGTAAGCTCGCTGCATTTCCCAAACCTTTTACGATGTAACCCGGTGCCGTCATAGATCCGGGAATGATTCCCAGTTCGCCTTTTGCAGCCGGAGTCGCTCCTTTTCTGTGTACGATACACTCCTCACCGTTTACCTCTTGTTTCCAGGCAAAATTGTGATGGTTCCGTATCTTGACTATTGGTTTTGCTCCTAAAAGCTTGGCCAGCCTAGTATGAATATCATCGTGGCATGCGGTAGCGTAATCGCCCGCCAAACGCATCGCCAACCAATATTCCTGTCCGTCATGAGTATTTAAATCCAACCATGCCAAATGCTGTACGTGTTTGGGCAAGGGACATTGCTTAGTGGCCAAATACGTGTACTGTTTTGCAATGTTCGCACCAAGGCCACGCGACCCGCTATGGGAAAGTAGACCGAGATATTCCCCCGATTTAAGTCCCCATTCGTTATCGTCGTCCGTAAGGGTTACCGTACCGAATTCAACAAAGTGGTTTCCTCCACCTGAGGTTCCCAACTGCTTGTACGCCTTGTCCTTTAGTCTTTTTACGAACGGTATATTTTTAAATTCTTCTCGCTCAAAGATTTCATGGTCATGCTTTATCCGATGCGTTTCCCGCATTCCGAACTTGGTATGTTCGGAAAGCATGTTCGCCAATTGATGCTTCTTTCCTTTAAGGTAGGAAACCGCAATAGGATAAACGGTCAAACACATACTACAGCCAATATCGACTCCTACACCATAGGGGATTACCGCATTATGGGTCGCCAAAACACCCCCGATCGGCAGGCCATACCCGCTATGGGCATCCGGCATTAGAGCACCAGCTACGGAAATCGGTAATTTTAGGGCATCGTACAATTGATACTTGGCTTGTTGCTCAATTTCATTTTCACCGTATATCCGAAAAGGAGCGCGTACCGTTTTGAGTTCCTGTTTTTTAACGATGACCGGGTCCAATAAACTTTCGGCTATCTTTCCCCACACGGCATCACCGCTATAGTCTTCGGGGTGCAACAACACTTTTTTGGCTTCCGTCAATACCTGCGCTTTCTTTTTTCGCTTATGGTACCTGTTGATCTGGCCCAAGGTGATGTTTATACTATTGTTCTTTGGAAAACCTAATTTGATCAGGTCCTTCCCGCTTAATTTTTTTCCCATGATATTTCGTCTTTTAGTAATTGGTGAATGGAATATTTTCTAAGGTTTTGGACATCTTTTTTAATTTTTCTGTTCCGTTTTTTCACTTCTTCTACCTTCCACCAATCGTTCCATTTGTCTAGTTTTTCATTCGTTTCGTAATAGCCATGCTTTTTCATTTGCTGTCCCAATAGCGCACTTTCACTTTCCAGTTTTGGGTCAATGCGTTTGCTATGGGTGATAAAGGCTCTGGTAAATCGGATCCGATATGCCCCTCTCGGGATTTTTACATAGTACCGGAGTCTCAATTTTTTACTTTCCACCATATAGTGGAAAGGCATGCACAGTAATTTTGCTTTATCGCTCAATCGATTGTACTGTTTTTTGCTAATGGTCGGAATTTCCTTGTTGATCAAATATTTTGAAGTTTGATGACGCCACTTTTTTTCCGCTTCTTCTTTGGTGCGTCCCCAAAATAGTTTTTCCACCTTATCGTACACCTCTCTTATAGCGGCACCATTTTTATAGTGCTCCACGCCATGGGTGATGATAATTTCTTTAAACCAACCATGTCGAATAGGCTTCTTTAACTCGATAAACCCCAGTGCATTTTTTTCTGCCCATAGTTGACCTAGTCTCTTTCGAATACGACGAATTTCTTTCGCTCTTTTACATTTGATATGTGGGGGTTTCACGACACATCCGTTTTTAGGGTTGCATTTTTTTAAAATCAGGTTGCTGCATCGTTCGATGCCAAAATCGTTTGCGCAATGGCATTGATTTTGTTTCAAAACCCGGTTTTATCGCATTTTCGACCCTTAGGACGAAAATTTTGTATGTAAACTGGGTTAAATGATCCTAGTATAAATCCCGGAAAGTCCTGCCTTTAAAAATCAGGCATAAAAAAAGTCCGAAACGTTTGGGCTTCGGACTTTCGATCATAGGCTATGGTGGCATTATGTATTGTAGAAGTCCTGAAGCGACACCAATAAAGCACCTGGTGCTTTTAGTGTTTTTCGATATGTATTTATAAAAGTCATACTACTTCAGTTAAAAATGGGAGTGATTAATTTTGATGCAAATCTAAAACGCTTTTTTGGATTTACCAAATTAAAATCGATTTAAATTACTGATAATCAATTAGTTATATTTAGGTCAAGACACAGCTGTCCCTGTCCGTTTTGGAACGGATAGCAGCATATTTCATGAATTTGCTGTTTATCAAACGATTAGCTTTCAAATGGCATCCTTTTGAAATTTGGAGAATTCCCAAAAAAAATTACATAAAAAAAGCGCCCAATTTCTTGGACGCTCCAGTTATGTATCAGTTTTCAATAGTACCTACCCATCAATTTGATGCAATCCCAGCTTTTCGGCGTCCGATATGTGATGAAAACAATTTGGCATGTACTATATTTTTATAATTAACTTTTAAAATTCAACGATTAAAATGTGGCATGGCACCTATAATATCGCTATTACTTTACCATACACATTTTTGGTCCATCCATTAATTCTACCGTGATTGTTGCCAATAAGCAGACCACGTTTGTTGTTTTTCCCTTTAACAAGATGTGTAAAGACGTTTCCACGTACTTTACAATACACAATGTCACCTACCTCACAATCTTCCCAACCAATGGGCGCAATGCGCACCGCTTGTTTCGATTTTAAAAGGGGCAACATAGAATTGCCGGGTTCTTTTGAAATGATGGTCTCACCATCCTGTAATTTTTGAATTTTCCAATTCATTGTATCGATTTTAAAAGTTATGCACCTCCTTATGGAAGTACATATCCCTTAAATCGTCAAAAGAACATTTTCAATGAACTGCCGCAAAGATGCGGATTATATGCCAACGGTCAAAAAAAATCCGGTCGTTACGAGGGTTTTCATAGTTAAAGTTACCGATTGCCGTTGGGCTCCTTTCCGATCGCAACGAATTCTAGTTTACCCCCAACGAATTCTAAAAGCACCGGATACGCCGTACGGACCACCATTACATTTGATCAAAATAAAACCTTCTAAAACTAAAATTATGAAATACGTATACACACTGCTTCTTTACTGTACCATTGCTTTTGGCTACGCCCAAGAACACAATAGTCCCTATTTATCGGTAACTACGGAAGATGCCGAGGTTCCTTTAATGGCTTCCAAGACTGACGTGCAAATTTCCGGTGCTATTGCACATGTACGGGTTTCCCAAGTATATCAAAATAACGGTAATCAAGCTATCGAGGCCAAATATGTATTTCCGCTCTCCACCCGAGCGGCGGTACATAAAATGCAGATGACAGTGGGCGACCGAATCGTAAATGCGAAGATCTTTGAAAAACAAGAAGCCCAAAAAGTATATGAGACCGCGTTGCGCGAAGGCAAGCGGGCGGCAAAACTGGATCAAGATCGCCCCAATGTATTTCAAATGAATGTCGGTAACATTATGCCGAACGATGAAGTAACAATAGCCATTTATTATACCGAAATGTTGGTGCCCGTAAATGGGGAGTATCAGTTTGTAGCTCCGGCAGTTGTCGGGCCGCGGTTTACGGGAGAAAGCTCGGAAGGTTCAGCTAGTTTTCATATGCCGTATACGGCAGAGGGAATTTCGGATACGTTCGCTTTTGATATGACGGTGTCCATCAATGCCGGAATGATCATTCAACGTGTTGCCAGTAATAGTCACAATGTAAAGGTTACCTACCCGGACGCCATGACCGCTGAGGTTTTTTTGTCGCAAAACAACGAGAACCCCTCCAATAGGGACTTTATCCTGAACTATAACCTTCGTGGGAACACCATACAATCGGGAATGCTTTTGTACGAAGGAGAAGATGAGAACTTTTTCACCTTTCAAATGGAACCGACAAAAAGCGTGGCCTTGGAAGATATTCCCGCTCGGGAGTACCTTTTTATTGTGGATGTTTCCGGTTCCATGAACGGCTACCCCTTAGCGGTTTCCAAAGAACTGATGCGCAACCTGCTCTGCGGCCTAAGGTCGACCGACACCTTTAATGTACAACTGTTCGCTTCCAGTTCCACCGTATTCAGTGCCACACCGGTAGAAACGAACGAGCAGAATATTGAAGCGGCCATTCGGTTTCTTTCCGAAGAACAAGGGGGCGGGGGTACGCAATTGCTGAACGCTTTACAAGAGGCCTATAAACTTCCTAGAAAAAACCCTGCCAATGCCCGTTCTATGGTCGTCATTACCGATGGTTATGTAAGCGTGGAAAAAGAGGCGTTCGAATTGATCAAAAACAATTTGGACCAAGCCAATGTATTCACTTTCGGAATCGGTTCCAGCGTCAATCGGTATTTGGTAGAGGGCATGGCCAAGGTAGCCAAAAGCGAATCTTTTATCGCTACGTCTAAAAAGGAAGCTTTTGAAGTGGCCAAAAAATTTGAAGCGTATATCGCCACACCCTTATTGACCCAGGTAAAAATAGAAGCAAAAGGTTTTGATATGTATGCTACTGCCCCGAGCAGTATTCCCGATGTTTTTGCGGCAAGACCGGTAACCGTATATGGCAAATATCATGGTAAGCCGGAAGGCAAAATTATCGTAACCGGCTATCAGGGCGGTAAACGGTTCAGGCAAACGTTCAATGTTTCGGAAGGCCGTTTGAGCAAGACCAACAAAGCCTTACCGTATTTATGGGCACGAAAACGAATAGCGGAACTCGACGATTACAATACCCTGTTCAATGAGGATGTAAAAGATAGCGTCATCGCCTTGGGACTCCGATATCATTTGGCCACCAAGTATACCTCTTTCGTTGCCGTGGATCAAGCGGTGGTGAATAGGGATGGTGCTATGCGTATGGTAAAACAGCCGCTGCCCATGCCCCAAAATGTCAATAATTCCGCGGTAGGGGCCGAGGCCGAAGTAAAGGAACGTACAACATACAAGCCTTCCTACAGTATCGTGTTCAATGAAAAGATGGATAAAACCACAAAAAGAAAAATAACAATGGAATTTAAGATGATCTATACAAAACTGGTCGATACGTATTTGGAAAAGTATGAAGGACTCCGAATAAAATTCAATGCGAAGGGCCAGGTAATGAGCATTGAAAAAATGGAAAACGGAAAATGGGTCTCGGATTCTGGTCTGATCCATGAGTTTGAGGCGTTTTCCACAAGAAAAATGAGGTTGGACCAAGAGATGATCTTGACATTGAAAAAATAGGTTGTAGTTATACCATTTTAACTTTGAAATGGTATTAACAGGGTATTCGTTAGTGTTTGGTTGGTTTCCCTTTTCGGGGGAAGAGGGCCTGTAAGTGTCGAAAGCGCTTGCGGGCCTTTCTTTTTTAACCTGACAGGCTTAAGAAAGATGCCTAGAGCTACGGATTCTAGTTTAACCGCTACGGATACTAGAACCGCCCCAAAAAGCGGCCATAGGCACATTACTTTTAGGGTATAGAAACAAAACAACAACAAAAACTAGCATTATGAAAAGTAGCATTCTTTTATTCCTATTCCTGTTATTGGCCGTCTTTTTAGGCAACGCCCAAGAATTTACACTTACGGAAAAGTATACGTTCGTCAATCAACGGACCTGGGGCCCGGAAGAGGAAGATCGGTCACTGGTAGACCTAGTGGCTTCCGAAGATTCCTCCACAATTGTTGCCACCCTGGGAATTACCTCCATGGAATTGTTGGAAGATGTACGTATTACGGTACTTCCAAATCCCGGACTTGAAGCGGTCAAGGAAGTTGTAAAAGTTACGTTTGAATACATTGCCTGCTGTGCCAATACCGAAACCTATTACTTTTTGGTCGACCATGACAATCAGTATACGGCCTTACCGAAAATTGACAACCTGTATTGCGATACCGCCGAATCCGATGAGCACTATGTTTTTCCGAGTCAGGCCTTCGGTAAGGAAGGTATCATCGTAAGGGCCGAACTGCGGTATTCGGCAACCAACGGCTCCATTAAAAATATTCATGTACTTCAAAGCCATGTCTGGAACGACGATGACTTCGAATACCAAGACGCTATAACAGCGATCGAACCGTAATAGGTTCATTTATTAATAACCCTTTAAAACATAAGATTATGAAAAATTTGAAAAAAAGTGCTTTGATGATTTGCTTGTTCGCCTTCGCGCAACTGTTTGCCCAAAATACTCCAGAAGTACAGTTTGAAACGATGCACACCGAAACACCGGAAGCAGAACTTCAGTATGAATACCTGATGGCACACAAGGTTTTTCTTCGCGCAAAACCGTCCGTAAAAGGAAAAAAAATTGGGATTCTGAATATAGGAACACCAATGGTATTGTGGGAAAAAAGTAAAAACACCGAACAGCTAAACGGTATCAAGAGCAATTGGTACCGTGTAACGGCAGGTACGCAGACCGGATGGGTGTGGGGCGGTATGATCGCTCAAAAAGCATTCGGTAGCGAGGCCGATTACCGGGTAAAGTTCGTTTATGGCTTAGAGGCCAGTAGTATAAATGAGCATGGTATTGCAGAAAACAGGTATCAGTTGCGCGCCTTCAAAAATGGGCATCAGTTGGATAAGATTGTACTCGATAGTTTGGTATCGACCCCATGCGCTGTGGAAAACATCGGAAACAAAGGACTGTTCAATGTAGAGGACATTATAAAATTGGATGTTGCGGATAAGCATACCGGTGCCAATATTGGAAAAAGCTATGTGTTTTGGAACAATGGTAAGTTTACGAACATCGCGAATTTAATGGACTATTCCGATGCCTTTTACACCAAAACGGAATCCTTCGTTTTTCCTTCCGATATGGAGGGAACCAGAAGTACAGTTGCCTTAAAAACGGTTATTGTGGATAACAATATGGTTCCTGAAAGTGGTTTGCTCGCCTCGCAGAAACGGCATATTACCACGGCATACGGCTGGAACGGTTACAAGTTGAGCAAAAAAGGCGATCATAGGATGTCCAACACTTCGGTCGCAAGCACCAATTAATACCATTTCAAAGTAAATGGTAAGAATAATAGGATTAGCATCATACAAAAGGGTAGGGCAATACCATTATTGGGCCGTACCCTTTTTGGTGATTGGTCATGGCAATTGAAAAGTGTAATCCACTTCAATATCGCGTCGCCTGTAAAAGCGCCTTTTTTGCGTTATTTCAAGACCAGATATTTGTAAAAACTCATGGGGCGAGGGTACCCGTCCAAAAAAATCAAAAATGAAAAAGCTCCATACGTTAGTATTCGTTTTGGTATTGTTGTTAGGTTATGGCAAACCATTGTCGCAAACTTTAGGGACGATTGCCCCTATGCCTGTGTTAGCGAATGAAACAAAGAGATCGGTGGTGTTCATAACCGGTTTTGATGAAGGTGACAATACGTATTATACCAATGCGGAAAACTACTTTGTGGAGCAAGGCCTGCCCGTAGTAAAAGGGCTCTTTTCCCTGGAGGAGGTCATCACTTGGTTGAACCGATCGGCCCAAATAAATTTTGATGAGGTACATATTGTTAGCCATAGCAATGCATGGATGGGAATGTCCCTAAAAACCACAAAGAACGGGCAACGTATAACGGTAAAAACCTTACTGCAGGCCAAAGGGGAACATAAAATACCGGAACTGAAAAGGGGAATACACCCAGAAACTAAAGTAATGTTCCATTCCTGTGGATTGGGCGAGAATGTAAAGCTGCTACAGGAATTAAAAAGAACCTTGAGTGGTACGGTTTCGCCAAAGGTCTATGCTTCTGCCTACTTTAACGTATTTGGCGGAAAGTTTGCAGGGCATTATTTGGCCAAACCCTATTATGGGTATTACCCCACTGCGGAATCTCCCGGACCGTTGGCGCTTACCAAAGCGTTCCGATCGGCTTACCCGGAAACAAAAATTGATTGGCGCAAAGCCATGAAAACCCGTCGTGAAGCTACCCTTGGGGAAGCATACAGTTTTAAGTTCAACATTCCCGTTACCTGGGAATTTAGTTTCGATACGGTTTCGGAAGTGCCCGTACTGGACGGCCGCGAGGCCATTATGGATTGGGTGGCGGAATCCCCGGAAATGGCCGAAGTCCTTTTGGAATTGAATATCCCTCTGGAAAAGTTCCGTTGGAAGAGCGAAGTTCAAGGAAAAAAAATGACGATCAAAGCAAAAACGACCGTGCTTTGTGTACTGGAGCCGGTTTTGAGTCATTGTAACGAAGAGTACCGTATGCCAGTAGCCGAAGAGACAACGCTATATCAAATATTATAGCCTTATTTTCGTTTAATCTACGGTCCAACTAATGGAAATTCTAGTCTTTTGAACCAGAGCCTAACATACCTTTTTTTGTGTTTATGTTTCGTATATGCGGAACAGTTAGTCGCACAAAATAGCCAGTTGCGCCCGTATACGATAGCCGAGGGCTTGCCCCAGTCGCAGGTGTACGATGTGGCACAGGACGAAAAAGGGTTTTTATGGTTAGGAACCCAAGGGGGCGGCCTCGCAAATTTCGATGGCGAAACCTTTTCGGTATGGAACGAGAATGATGGACTGCTTTCCAACTATATCCATGCCCTGCACAGCGCCAACGATTCGGTGTTCGTTGGAGCCAACAGAGGACTTTCCATAAAAACAAAGCGTGGTTTTACCAATTATGAAATTCCTTTAATACAGCAGTTCTATCGGTATAAAAACAACCTATATCTCGCAACACGAAAAGGCATATATGCCTATTCCCAAAAATCGGGACCCAAAAAAATACCGATACATCCTGAAATAGATGCCAGTAGCATCAACACCATTTATTTTGATGGGGACCATTTTTGGTTGGCCACCGATAACGGACTCTGGAAATGCAATGCGTTGAACGCTACCGCCGGTGAAATCAGCAAATTGGAGTCCAATAATTTTACCGCGGTACTACAGCATAACAAAAAGATCATTGCGGCTACTTTTGATGATGGGGTGTTCGTTATGGATCAAGAAAACCCCAAGAATACGTTTCTGATGCCCGAGCCGCTCGGTGTCAACAGCATGTCCGTTTACAAAAACCAGTTATGGATGGCTACCCATAATGGAGTTTCGGTTATCGAAACCAAAAATTTTGATGTGGTAAAACAATTGCACACCGGTAACGGTTTGGCGGCACCCCACGTTCGAAAAGTGTTTTGCGATTCCCGAAACAATCTTTGGATCGCTACCTCCGGAGGGGGACTGTACAAGTACTTCCAAAACAATTTTGTGCATTATGACAAACGCAACGGTTTAAAGGGAAACCGTATTTACGCGGTACACCGCGCAAAGGATGAGATCTGGTTGTCCAGCTCGGAGGCCGGACTTACAAAAATAGACTCCTCGGGCATACATCCGTTACCCAATAAAAACCCTTTTTACAAGGTAAAGATCAAGACCATTGCCAGTGACGCAAATGGGAACATCTGGGCCGGATCCGACGATAGGGGCATCCTTTTCCGCGAAACAAAAACCACGGATAGTTTAGTGCTCCGATCCCGAAATTCCTTTCAAATTCAAATAGACACCATACCGGTAACCCGGACCACCGAACATAGTATTGACGAACGCAAGGGTTTTCCTTCCGACTGGATCCGAAAACTGGTCGTTGACGATGAATACGTATGGGCGGCTACCTATGCCAACGGAATTGTAAAGTTCAATTACTTTTCGGGCAATGACAGTCTGGTAATCCGCAAAACCTTCGGAAAACGGGAGGGAATGACCGATCTGCTGCTCAAGGATATGGTAAAAGATGAAAGTGGTCGGTTATGGTTCTCCTCTCAGAACGGACATTTGGGCTATATTGAAGCGGGTAAGTTGACCATGCTCGATACGCCGCTGGAAGGGCTTACGGCCATAGGAACGGTGCGCTTCCATAACGACAGGTTGTTCCTCGGAACTTCAGGGAAAGGTATTTGGTATTCCAATAGCGGCACACCCGATAATTTTCAGCAACTCAAGGGTGCAAAAAACAGCGCTTCCAATAACATTTACCAACTTATTTTTGATGATGAAGGAAATTTATGGGCAGGCACCGAAAAGGGTGTGGATAAGATAGTGTTGAACGCCTCCAACGAAATTATGGAGGTATACCACTTTGGTAGGAACGATGGTTTTTTAGGGATAGAAACCTGTTTGAACGCCGTGGACAAGGACGGGAAGGGCAACCTTTGGTTCGGTGCGATCTACGGATTGACCAAACACATCCCTAGTCAAAACACCAGAACATCCTTACCCCCGAGGGTTTATTTTACAGGGGTAGAAGAAGCGTATAAGGCCATTGACTCCATTGATCTGAGGCAATGGACCAACAGTAACAAGGTACTACAGCTGAACCCCGATCAAACGCAATTGGGCTTTTCCTTCAGGACCGTAGACTTGGACCATCCGAACGCCATTGCATATCGTTTCAAGTTGGACGATAACGAATGGAGCCCTTGGAGCGCGTCGCGACAGCAAAATTTTGCCGGTCTGGCCTATGGGCCACATACCTTTTCCGTACAGTCCCGAAACCACAGCTGGGAAGAGAGCGACCCCATAGCGTTCCGCTTTTTTATCGATAGTCCGCTGTACAAGAAAAATTGGTTTCAATGGACCGTACTGGCATCGGTGCTTATGGTGCTATTAAGTTTGGTATGGTGGTACGTTCAAAAATTAAAATCCAAAAACAGGGCGGCACAGGCACGTTTGAAAACGCAAAATTACCTGCTCACCTTGGAGCAAAAAGCATTGCGCCTGCAAATGAACCCGCATTTTATTTTTAACGTGCTCAACGGAATCAAAGCGATGGCGACCGATAAACCGGAAAAAATGAATACCACCATAAACAGTTTTGCGGTGTTGCTTCGGGATACGCTAACCAATTCCCGAAAGGAAACGATTGCCCTGGACCAAGAAGTAAAAACGCTGGAACATTATATCGCTGTAGAAAAGTTAATGGCCCCAAAGCCGTTTACCCATTCCATAGACGTAAAAACAACGCCCGGTGCCGAGGAAATTTTGATTCCGCCAATGCTGATACAGCCTTTTGTGGAAAATGCCATCAGGCATGGCATACTAAAAGGAACTAGGGAAGGGGTATTGCAAGTAGCCTTCCATACCACCGATACCCATTTGCATTGCACGGTTTCGGATAACGGTATGGGCATTTTTTCGTCCCAACAAAAAAAGGCGAAAACCGACCACCAGTCCATGGCATTGGTAGTAACAAAAGAACGTTTGGAGTCCATATCCGGAAAGGAAAGCTTACAGATCGATGAAGTAAAAAAAGAAGATGGGACGGTCGGAGGAACGCGCATTGCCTTTGCCATTCCCCTGGTGACCGACTTTTAAAATGGTGTTTTTTCAAAGTTAAAGTGGTATAATGTAATTTTCAATATAGACCGATATAACAACTAGAAGCCCTATGCTAACCGCCATTATTGTAGAAGACATGTCCGATGCCCTTGCCCTTTTGAAAAAGGACATTGAAACCCGACATCCCGAAATCGAAATTATCGCAACGGCCCAAAGCGTGGTAGAAGCGGCGAAAGTACTACGGAAAAACCAACCGGATATTTTATTTTTGGACATTATGCTCGGCGACGGTACCGGTTTTGATGTGTTGGAAATTTTCCCGGAACTTACATCAAAGATTATTTTCGTCACGGCCAGTGATGAGTACGCCATACGGGCCTTTAAGTTTGCGGCCATCGATTATGTATTGAAACCCTATGATCAAAACGACCTTGGATTGGCCATTGCGCGGGCAAAGGAACAGTTACGGCCCAACGGGGAACGTCTGCAAATACTAAAGGATACCATTTCGGCCCCGGAACAAAAGCCGGATAAAATATCGTTGCACACGCTGGATCAGATTATTATTGTAAGTCTTGACGATATTGTACGCTGTGCATCGGACAGCAACAATACCATTTTTCACCTACGGGACAAACGCAAGATATTTGTCACCAAAACCTTAAAGTACTTCTCCGAAATGTTGAAGGCCTACGATTTTGTGCGCATTCACCAAAGTCACTTGGTAAACCTACAATACATTAGTGCCTATATAAAAACGGACGGGGGGTACCTCATGCTCAAAAATGGGGAGAACGTTCCGGTTTCCGTTCGAAAAAAAGCCGAGATCATCGATATTTTAGACCGTATGCACCGGTAGTTCTTGTAGAGCACACTAATGCCCTGTATCACCGTTTACAGATTACCTGTATTGTTCGTTTGGCGCCGACACCTGTATGAAAGCGAAGTCCTTTAATTACTAAAATGGAGCATCGCGCTTAGCATGGTATTTACTTTAGTAAACTCCTTTTGTGAGGCGCTACTATGTTAAACCCGCATTATGCATTAAAAAATCTATTATAGCTTGAAGATGCTTCAAATCCTAAGCTTCGCAACATTTTCAAATTTAACCAGAGCGATGCTCTGCAAAAACTTGTAAAATGTTAGGCTTTATTGCATTTTCAACCTTCATAACGAAGTTTTAATACATAATCCGGGTTAAAATATCAGTTAAGGCGTTTTTAATCTCATTTTTGATCAACTACCTCTAACTATAGTCAACTTGTATTGCTTTGGATTGGCCAACTTGCGCTCTAATACGAATGGTCCGGCATTGAGGTCGACTATAAACCCTAAAACTTTTAAAATGAAAACAAAGAATTTACTTGTAATCGGTATGGCATTGTTCCTGGTAACGGCCTGCCAAAAAGAAGAAGAAACCCCAAGCGTGGAAACCGCTCAAGAAACGGAGCTGACCGTAAAATATATTGCGGAGAATTATTATAACCCAGATTTAACGGAAGAAGAAAAGACAAAAGTGGCAAACGCATACCTTGAGCTAGATGTAGAGGAGATGAAAGCGTATTTTCAAATGAGGGCCGAAATCATGAAGGCTGAAGGTTCGGACACTAAAGATGTTGACGCAAAATTGGAGCTTTTACTTGAAGTGAACGATGAAATATTTCAGGAAACAGGTAAGTCATATAGCCAAGCAGATGTCGCTAAGGTCAGTGCGCGCTACTATGAAAAGCTAGTAGAAGCAAATCTGGACGAAAAAGGGCAAGAGGTTGCTCGTAATTCATCTTGCAGTAATTGGTATAAAACGACAAACTGGCGCTTTTATAGGTACCAAGGTCCTGCAACGGCCGCACAATATCATGCTATGTACTTCGTAGGATTTCGGAATTTTGGTGGAAATTCTCCTGATTGCGATATGATGTTTCGATCGACGCGATATGTAGAGAGTCGCAGGACAAATTATTTGGTGGCCAGTACCGCGGCGGCAATGAATGCCATGACGGGAACTTTTCTAGGTATTTATAGCAAGAATGCCACGGAAGTTCTGGGAAGGGAAGTATGGTACAGTTCATCTAGAAGAAGCCTGTACGCAGAAGTAGGCATAGGAGCCGATAGAATTAACGTTAACTACCCCCTTGGAGGTGCGAATACCTTTGCAAGACAGATTTGGGTAACTTCTTTTGCATACTAACATTTACCAAACGAAAGAGGTCCATTAGAAAGATTGTTGAAATATAGAAGTAGGGTTTTTATCAACTTGGTTTAAGCTGATAATAGCCCTATTTCGTTTGTTCTCCCGTGAGCATATTATTTTTCTGCATATGTTGCCTATGCATGTCCAAGGATTTTTCAATAGCGCTTTCTGGTTGTATGATAACTCAAACTCATAACGCTAAAGTAGCAACCCCTTTTCATACGTTTTAAGAACGTATCCGATTCATAAATCGGTGTTCCAATTTGAAGGAAATCCTATTGGCATGCAATTTTTTGGAGGGTGTTGGATGTTCGTTTCATCTTAAATTAATGGAACCCTCATTTAATCGCAATTTTCAGAAAGGACCGTACATTTTTGTGAATGGTTGTTGCCGAATATTGAGAACCTTGCACCATAATCTAACTGGAACTGTACAGATTCCAAAATTGTAACCCCTAAACTTTTAAAAATGAAAACAAAAAATCTATTAATTATCGGCATGACAGTGTTCATAGCGGGCTCATGCCAAAAAGAGGAGGAAACGGTAAATATGGAAGCCGTGAACGACACGGAATACACGGTGAAGTACATTGCGGAAAACTACGACAATCCCGACCTGGATCGGGGCGAAATGAATGAAATTGCGGATGCATATCTGACCTTGGATAGTGAACAAATGAAAGAATTTTTTAAGTTGCGGGGTGAAATAATGAAGGGCCGTGGCATGGATGCTGCCGAAGTTGATACCCGGGTGGCCATGCTATTGGAGGTCAACAATAATCTACAGGAAGAAACTGGAAAATCGTACGCGCAAGCGCAATCTGAAAAACTAGGTACTGCATTCGATGGTGTCGCCACAGAGGAAAAGTACAAATCGGAAAACTTCGAAATGGGAAGAGGCGCCTATTGCCCTAGTGGAACATGGGATAATCGTGGGACGTATCCATTTTATAGATATAGACGCTCCTCTGTAGATAGATATACCAGTTATTATGGCATTGGATATGTAGGACGCGTCAATTTTGGGGGAAATTCCTCAGATTGCGACTTTTTATTCCGTTCAAATAGTTACCCTGCTTCGAAAAGAGGGCAGTACTTGGTGGCCTCTACTTCAAGAGCAATAAATGCCATGCGCGGCTATGTACGAGGAATCTCCAATGGAAATGAAACAAAGGTGCCAGCAAAACAATATTATACAAGCTCTTCCAGAAGATTCATAAAATCTGAAGTTGGAGTAGGTTTTGGTAGAGTTGTTGGAAATTATCCATTCGGGGGCGCACCTGGTTTTGCAAGTGAAATTTGGGTCGCTACCAGGGATCAATAAAACCATTCCGTATCTCCAAACAAAATGGAAAATTGATAAACTATGCGTTTATAAGAAGGGTTGTATCCGTTAGGTTACAACCCTTTTTTATTACCTTAAAGATTTTCTTCTTTTCCTTCGCCAAGGCGCGTTCTTTTCCCAATCCCCGGCCATAATACAACCATAGGGCATCACTTCGTCCAGAACGGTCCCTAAGCCATATTCGTCCATTTGGGTGCGTACAGTGGTAGCATCCTTATAGGCGCTCGGCAATTCGGAAACGTCGATTTCTTTCGAAAAGAAACGGACATCCAAACCTTTGGTTTCCTCGGCAAATACGTCCTCATTAGTGAATTCGGCCTTGTTCTTTTTGTATTGGGTTCTACTCATGTTCCTACCCGCTCCGTGGGGCGCAAAACCAAGATTGGTCTTGGTAGTGGCACCTTCGACGATCAATACCGGTTCGGCCATGTTCAATGGAATCAAACGAGGCCCCGTAATATCGGGCATAAATTTGGCATCCAAAGGAGTGGCCCCTTTGGCATGGTAGAACAGCTCCCCTTCTTTAAAAACGAAGTTGTGTTCGTTCCAATAGCGATCTTGGGCTTCCATTCCCAACGCCGTCAAGGTAGCATCATGGATCACTTCGTGGTTTTTCTTGGTCCATGCGCGAATGATTTGCAAAGCTTCCCAATAGGTTTTCCCTTCTTCCGTATCAAAAGGGATCCAAGCGTTTTGTTTGAAGGTGGCAGGGGAGATTTCCCTGCGAAACCGCTCCGCAATTTTCATTCCCTTGGTATACAAACGCGCTCCGGGGCCACGGGAACCATGGTGGGTGATCAACATGGTGTTTCCCGTTTTTTTCGACTTCCCCACAAAAAGGAAATGGTTACCATCGCCTTGTGTTCCCAAATGGGATCTTGCGGCTTGGATCATATTTCCATCGTTCAACAAAAAGTTGGCCTTAAAAGCTTCCAATAACTCGGTCGGGAAACGGTATTGTGTATTTCTATCGCGTCCGCCCGGACCAAAATGCGTGCTGGCGTGTGCGGCATCCAAAACTGCCTTTGGGTCGGCGTCGCCAAAATTGGTCAACATTACGGAGCAACAGATATCGGCACTGTGCATTCCGGGGTGGATGGCATTTTTGGCAACGGCCACCCCACCGACGGGAATGGTCCCTTTTGGCCCGGCCGGGCAGGCATCGGGCATTACGGCTCCGGCTAGGATCGTCGGGGTCTTCATTAACAGTTGCATAGTGGTAAGTACCGATGCAACGTTGGTCTCCTCCAATTCGTTTTCCGCCTTTATATTAATGGCGAAGGGAATGGGTTCCGAATGCAGTTCAACAATAGGGCCGGGACGAAACTGTTCCAAATAGGCCAACATTGCGGCCTCTTCCAATTGGTTTGTATTGATATGGGCAATGGCTTCAGGGAACCATTTCCCCGATTTAAAGCCCAATGCGATCAATGTTTTTCCGGTAATGTTTACGATATCTTTCATCTTGTTTTCTTTTAGGTGCCCCACCGACTCCAAGCGTTCGGCGGGGCGCTACAGGAAGTCGGCGAACTGGCTTCTTTATGATTCCGGTACAAACTTCACATCTTTCTGCGCAATCATTTTGCGTAGTTATGAAATACACTATCTTTAAGTCAAAGGATCAAATGAATTTGGAGCAAAGGTTTAGGTCATTACATACGATTTGGGTAACCGATGAAACTCGTGTAGATAACCTATGGATCGAGTTGACCAACAAGTATAACGAAACACATAGGCACTATCACAATCTGGAGCATATAAGGGCGTTGTTCGCTTATTATGATGACTATAACACCGAGTTAAAGTATCCAAATGAGGTGGCTTGCGCCCTGTTTTATCATGATATTATCTATGATATATGGAGTAAAAAGAACGAGTTGAAGAGTGCGGAACTTGTGAGAGCCCATTTGGAATCATATCGGTTGAACGATAGCTGTATCGATCGTATTTGTAATCTTATTATGGTCACCAAAGATCATAAGCCCAAGGATAATGAAGATGAAAAATGGATGATCGACTTTGATATTGGTATTTTGGGTCGGTCTTGGGACCGATATCATGTATACACCCAACAAATACGAAAAGAGTATAGTGCCGTTCCCGGTTTTATATATCGCAAGGGTAGGAAAAAGGTGCTTGATCACTTTTTGGAAAAGGATTTTATCTATAGCACCAAATTTTTCCGTGATCGATTTGAAATCAAAGCGCGGAGCAATATTAAAAAAGAACTAGAAACGCTTTAAAATGGCCCTTAACAAAAATGCCCTTATCCGATACAAGACCATTGACAAGTGCCTACAGAACCGGTATCGCCAATGGACGCTTGACGATTTGATCGAAGCCTGTTCAGATGCCCTATATGAGTATGAGGACAGGGATATCAATGTAAGCAAGCGTACCGTACAATTGGACATTCAACTGATGCGCAGCGACAAATTGGGGTATAATGCGCCTATAGAAGTCTATCGGAAAAAGTACTACCGTTATGCGGATGATGGTTTTTCCATCACCAATATTCCCATAACGGAAAACGATATGGACGTACTTTCCGAAACGGTGGAAATGTTAAAACAGTTCAAGGACTTTTCGCTGTTTTCCGAACTGGGCGGTATCATTCAACGCTTGGAAGATACCGTGTATACCGAAAAGACCCACCAGTCGGCCATCATCCACCTGGACAAAAATGAAAACCTAAAAGGGCTACATTGGTTGGACGAGCTTTATCGCGCGATTCAAAAAAAGGTGGTATTGGATATCACCTACCAATCCTTTAAGGCGAAAAAGCCCAGTATTATTAAGTTCCATCCTTACTTGTTAAAAGAGTTCAATAACCGCTGGTTTTTGATCGGGGCCGATGATAAGGGCAAGGTTATCTTGAATTTTGCGTTGGATCGAATTCTGGCATTGGACCTGGATTTTCAAACCGACTACGCTGTTGGTAATTTTGATGCCGATACCTTTTATATGGATGTGGTGGGTGTTACGGTAAACCGGGAAAGGCCTTCCGTGGTAAAGGTATGGGTCGATAAGGGCAACGCTCCATATGTGGTAACAAAACCCTTACACCACTCCCAGCGCGTTGTTAAGGAAAACGAGGACGGCAGCATTGAAGTTACGCTATTGGTAAAGCTCAACTACGAACTTGAACGGTTATTGTTAGGTTTTGGAGAGGCCTTGGAAGTATTGAAGCCCGAGCGGTTGCGGAAACGAATTCGGATAAAACTGAATCGGGCGGCCACCCGTTATGGGGAAGATTTGCCTTAAATTGCTTTTTATGAAATGAGCATAAACTTTTTTAAGCATACCCTACCGAGATGATTAAAATAAGTTTATGCGAATTACTGAATTTGCAGAAATTTTTAGTTTCTTCATTTCCAGCAGACTACAAAATTTTAAAAAGATGAAAAGGATTAGTAAATGATGCGGTAAGATGCCGCTTCGCTTAGGATAAACCAAGAAGGAGGAGATCGGTCTACAGTGCAGTTGCCCTGTTTTGCCGGTATGTCACCCTATCCATCGTTATTAAAGTTGCTACTTTTGAAAAAAGAAGTTCAATGAACGCGCAAACCCTAATAGACTGCCACACCCGCATCAAACCCTACGTTCATAATACCCAAGTATTGTCATCCCGTCTGATCAACAAAGAAGTAGGTGCCGAGGTATATTTTAAGTGTGAAAACTTTCAACGGGCCGGGGCCTATAAAATGCGCGGTGCTACCAATGCAATGCTACAATTGACCGAAAAGCAACGAAGCAAAGGGGTGGTTACCCATTCTTCGGGGAATTTTGCCCAAGCAGTGGCCTTGGGAGCACAAAGCTTGGGGATTACCGCCCATATTGTAATGCCCACCTCCGCGCCACAGGTTAAAAAAATCGGGGTGTTGGAATATGGTGGGCGTATTTATGAATGCGAACCCACTTTGGAAGCCCGTCAGAACATGGCGGATACCATTGCAAAGGATACCGGTGCTACTTTTTTACACCCCTCAAATCAATTGAACGTTATTATTGGTCAGGGCACCGCGGCAATGGAGTTGTTGGAAGAGCGCCCCAATTTAAATGCAATTTTTTGTCCGGTAGGCGGTGGTGGACTTATTGCAGGGTCGGCCCTTGCGGCACATTATTTTGGAAATGGATGCAAGGTGTTCGGAGGGGAGCCTTTTGAAGCGGACGATGCCTATCGCTCTTTGCAAAGCGGCATCCTGGAAGGTAACGAAACCACTAACACCATCGCAGACGGATTGCGGACCACCTTGGGCGATGTAAACTTTCCCATTATTCAACAACATGTTACCGGCATTGTTCGGGTTGCCGAGGAGGAAATCATTACCGCCATGCGCTTGGTGTGGGAACGTATGAAGATCATTATAGAACCTTCAAGCGCCGTCACCGTTGCCGCTTTGCTTCGCGAGCGATCGGTTTTTAAAAATCAAAAAGTGGGAATCGTTATTTCGGGCGGTAATGTAGATTTAGCTAACTTGCCCTTTCATGCGTCGCGTTAAAAAAATACTTCAAAAAATGGGATGGTTCTTATTGGGATTGGTGGTGTTTATAACCATTGCGACAGTACTCTTTATGTATATCAGTCCGCAATTTGGGGGTTCCCCGACCAAAGCGGAAAAAGAACGTTATGCCCGATCTGAAAATTATACGGACGGCGTATTCGTAAACAGGAACAATGTTCAAATGGAAATGGGAATTGGAAAAATGTTCAAAGGCCTAAAAGGCTATTTTGGCCCTACTCCCAATACACAACCTGACAAGGATGTAGCGGTCCAGAAAATTGACTCGGTTACCATAGCGGATTACGAAGGGCCTACCCGTATGATCTGGTTTGGCCATTCGGCCTTTCTTCTTCAAATAAACGGAAAGAATTTACTTCTTGACCCCATGTTCGGAAAAGTGCCAGCACCCCATCCTTGGTTGGGAAACAATCGTTTTAGCACCGAATTGCCCATTGAAATAGAGAAGTTGCCCAAGATCGATGCAGTGCTCTTCTCGCACGATCACTATGATCATTTGGATTATGAATCCATTCAATTGATCAAGGATAAAGTAGGTGTCTTTTATGTGCCCTTGGGCGTAGGGCCATACCTGAGAGATTGGGGAATAGCGGACAAAAAAATCATGGAGCTCGATTGGTGGGAGCAAACACCTTTCCAAGACCTAAAATTCGTATGCACACCGGCACAACACTTTTCAGGACGTGGATTTCGGGATCGAGGAAAAACCTTATGGAGCTCTTGGATCATAGCCTCTGAAACCGAAAATATCTTTTTTAGCGGCGATAGCGGGTATGGAGACCACTTTAAGGAAATCGGTAAAAAATACGGTCCCTTCGATTTTGCCATGATGGAATGCGGACAGTATAATGAACTGTGGAAGGAGATCCATATGATGCCGGAAGAGACCGCGCAGGCAGGCGTTGATGTTGGAGCAAAAAAAATAATGCCCATTCATTGGGGAGCTTTTAAATTAGCGATGCATCCATGGACGGAACCGGTAGAACGGGTAACCCAAAAAGCGGCCGAATTGGGCGTGCCGGTAACGGTTCCGGAAATCGGGGAAGCTATCTATTTAAATACGGAACAGCTTTCCAAAAACGATTGGTGGTCCAAGTTCTAGAACAAGTGTTTTTTAAATTCAAAAAGAACAAAGAGCCAAGTGGTCAGTAGTAGTGGGCAATAATCGACCAAATTTAGTTTATCCGTTTTGAGTTTGCATTGGAGGTTGCGCTTGAGCTTGCCACTTGAACTTTTTTAGTCTTTTTTCTTTCAGCGAAGCGGTCTTTTTTCAATTAGCAATTGACGGTGGTTTATTGGATGGTAGAAGCAATTAGTGAATAGTATGGTCTGAAATTTGCGCTTGAAGTTGAATTTATTTTTTCATCGACCAACCACCAACCACCAACCACCAACCACGAACCACCAACCACTAACCACTAACCACTTTTTAGTACCCAGTACCTAGTATTCAGTATCAAGTACCTTACTGGCTACTACGGTTCAATAAAAGTGCTCCCTCTTTAACCTGAGTTTGATTTTGTGCTTGAACTTGCCACTTGAACTTGAACTTTTTTAATCTTTTGTCCTTTTTCTTTCAGCGAAGCGGTCTTGTTTCAATTAGCAATTCAAGGTGGCTCATCGGATGGTAAAAGCAATTAGTGAATAGTTTAGTCCTGAATTTGCGCTTGAACTTGACACTTGAGCTTGAACTTTTTTTAGCACCCAATAGCACCCAGAACTCCCACACCTGCACTAGGCCTTTTTTATCCACGCAACAACTTCCTCCGTTACTTCTTGTGTCGATGCATTCCCCCCAAGGTCGCGGGTAAGAACCTTTCCTTCGGAAGTCAACGCTTCTATGGCATTTAAGATCAATAGGGCACCTTCCGTTTCTCCAAGATGATCGAGCATCATGGCCCCGGTCCAAAAACAAGCAATAGGGTTGGCCAAATTTTTACCCGCAATATCGGGGGCACTACCATGTACCGGTTCGAACATACTCGGGTATTCTTTTTCTGGATTGAGGTTGGCACCGGGCGCAATTCCCATACCACCTGCGATGGCCGGCCCAAGATCGGATAAAATATCCCCAAAAAGGTTGCTGGCAACCACTACGTCGAAAGTACTCGGCCGACCCACAAAATGCGCACTAAGGATATCGATATGAAATTGGGATTGCTCCACTTCGGGATATGCTTTACCGACTTCGCGAAAACGTTCGTCCCAAAAGGGCATGGTATGTACGATTCCGTTCGATTTTGTGGCACTTGCCAGTTTTTTGTTCCGTTTCGCTGCCAAGGTATAGGCATATTTCATAACGCGATCGACGCCCCTTCGCGTAAATACACTTTCCTGTACCACCATCTCGTGTTCGGTGCCTTCGTTCAAACGACCTCCAATAGAAGAGTATTCCCCCTCGGTGTTTTCGCGGACGATATAAAAATCGACATCCCCAGGATTTTTTAATGGGGAGTCCACACCCTTTAAAAGCCGTACGGGCCTGAGGTTGATGTACTGTTGAAACGTTCTGCGAATGGGTACGAGCAAACCCCATAACGAAACATGGTCGGGTACGCCCGGGTAGCCTACCGCCCCAAGAAAAATACCGTCACTGTCACGAAGCCGCTCCAAGCCGTCCGCTGGCATCATGGCCCCGGTTTTTTTATAGTGTTCACAGGAAAAGTCGTGGTTGGTATAGTTCATTTGAAAGCCGCAACTTGCGCCTACGGCATCCAACACCTTAAGAGATGCGGGAATGACTTCATTGCCGATCCCATCTCCGGGAACGGTCGCTATTTGATGTGTTCTCATATATGTGTTTTTTAGTAATCGGTAGCTCCCAATATTTCAGATGGGAACGATGAATAGGTTTTTATTTTTTGATATCTGAACGGGAATCCGTTCTTGTTGGTCCATTGCGTTATATCGGTCCGTCTTTTCTATTAGCCAAAAAATTGGATAAAGGCATCCAGGGTTTGATCGGGTGCTTCCTCCGGTAAATAGTGTCCGCAGGGCAATGCATATCCGGTGACCTCGTCGGCCCATTTTTTCCATTCTTTTACAACATTATATTTTTTGCCTACATAACCCTTTTCGCCCCATAGACAGAGTGTTTCGCAAGGTGTTTTTTTCCCGCTGTCGATATCCGATTGGTCATGTTCAAGGTCTATCGATGCCGAGGCCCTATAATCTTCGCAACTGGCGTGTATAGTCTCCGGGGTCAGGCAACGTCGGTATTCGGCCATGGCGGCTTCGGTAAATGCACCGCTATCCCTTCCCCATTGTCCAAATTTTTTCAATAGGAAGTACTCAGGATCTGCGCCGATCATTTTTTCCGGAATGTCCGCGGGCTGAATTAGAAAAAACCAATGAAAGTATGCCGTTGCGAACTCCATATCGGTCGTCTTATACATGGTGTAGGTCGGGGCAATATCCAACACGGCCAGTTTCGTTATCGCCTGTGGATGATCTAAGGCCATCCGATGAGCCACTCGGCCACCGCGATCATGCCCCGCCACGAAAAAAGAATCGAAGCCCAGGGCTTGCATTAACAACACTTGGTCTTTGGCCATTTCCCTTTTTGAATACGAACTGTGGTCGGGAACCGTGGCGGGCTTGCCGCTGTCACCGTATCCTCGGAGGTCGCTTGCCACAACGGTGTAGCGCTCGGCCAAAAATGGGGCTATTTTATGCCATATGACATGGCTTTGGGGGTATCCGTGCAATAATAATAAGGGTTTTCCTTTTCCACCTATCCGGTAATGGATGGTTGTGCCGTTAACCGTTGCCTTTTTTGTAGTAAACCCTTCAAACATAATTTATGGTTTTAGTTTTTCTGGAAATTTGTCAATGGTAATATCCCAAAGTTCGGGCAACACATAATAAACGAAACCCGTTAGGATTACTATGGAGATGATGTTCATAAACAGTCCCTTTTGTACCATATCCGGTATACGGAGATATCCTGAACCGAATACCACGGCATTGGGTGGTGTAGCTACGGGCAGCATGTACGCGCAAGATGCCGCGACCGCGGTTCCTACCATTAAAACAAAGGGATGGATATCTATGGTCAGGGCCATGGGTGCCAGAACGGGGAGCAACATGGCGGTAGTTGCCAGGTTGGAGGTGATTTCCGTGAGAAAATTGACCGCGGTTATCAGAACCAAGATCAAAAGCAAAAAGGGCAGGTCGGTAAGCGAGGTCATTTGGTTTCCGATCCAATTGGCCAGTCCGCTTACTTCAAAACCTTTGGCCAATGCCATGCCTCCACCGAACAGTAAGATGATGCCCCAAGGCATTTTTACGGCTTCTTCCCAACCGATTAGGGCCCCTTTTTTATTTTTAGCGGGAATCAGAAAAAGCACAATGGCAAATACCATGGCGATAATGGTATCGTCCAATTGCGGTAGTATTTTTTGAAGCAGAAAAGAACGGGTAATCCAACAGAAAGCGGTGCTGGCAAAAACGATCGCCACCAGTTTTTCCTCATAGGTGATCTTGCCCAGGTTGGCCAACTGCTTTTTAATTTCGTCCTTTCCGCCGGGAAAATTTTCTTGGTCGAACGTAAAGGCAAAACGGGTTAAATACACCCAACAGATAAAGAGTAACAGAATGGCAATGGGAAGCCCAAAAGCGAACCATTGCATAAAGGTAATCTCGTACCCATAGGTGTCCAAGACCACTCCTGCCAAAACAAGATTGGGGGGCGTGCCGATCAAGGTCGCTATGCCTCCGATGGATGCACTGTAGGCGATGGATAGCATCAGGGCCTTTCCGAAGATGGTGTTTTCGTTTTTTACCGTTCCCGGATTGTCCTGCAATTGTTTTATGATCGCAATACCGATGGGCAACATCATTACCGAGGTGGCCGTGTTGGAAATCCACATGGATAAAAAGGCGGTGGCGACCATGAACCCCAAGATGATCTTTCGAACGTTGGACCCGATAATCTTTATAATATTCAGGGCTATACGCCTATGGAGGTTCCATTTTTCTATGGTGATGGCAATAATAAAGCCGCCCATATACAGAAAAATGTACTTGTGCCCAAAGGAGCCCGAAGTACTGGGGAGATCCAAACCTCCCGATAAGGGAAAAAGGACCAAGGGCAGCAGCGCTGTGGCGGCAATGGGGATGGCCTCCGTAATCCACCAAACGGCGATCCAGGCGGTGGTGGCCAAAATGGCGTTCGCCTCCTTTGACAAGCCTTCCGGATGAAAAAAGTTAAGAATGATCAAAAACAGTAAGGGTCCTAGAAAGAGACCGATTTTTTTGGTTGTGGGCATATCAACAAATTAAATAATACAATAGCATTAGGGTGCCGACGGATAGGGGAATGCCCACTCCTGGCATTAAAAGGGCCAGTTTTGGCCTCGGGTTTAACGATACGGCAACGATCGCTATAGTGTTCATAGAACCGATGCCGGCCCCAAGAATACATATTTTTGCGATAAGCGTGTGTTGAAGCCCCAAAAAAAAGAAAAGCATATAAATGAGTACAGGTGCCAAAACCAGTTTGTAAAACTGGCCCAACCAAAGAAACTTCCGGTTTTCCCCAAATCCCTTGAGCTGTACTTGGAGCCCTATGGTGAAAAGGGCCAAAACGGAAAAAGGACTACTCAGAAAGGTCAACACCGATTTGGTGGAGCTGTGGTGTTCATAATCGAAAAAGAGGAGCAACATGGCTATGAACATTGCTATAAACGGTGGGAACTGTACTATTTTCTTGACTATTACGGATGGTTTTGGCTGTTCTTGTGCGTACCAATACCCCGTTAAAATACCTACCGAATTGCATACGACAAGGGTGCCTGCAATACTCATTACAATACCATAGGAAAGCCCTTCATCGCCATAGAACAACTTAAAAAATGGAAATCCGACAAAAGAGATACTGCCGATACCGGAGGTCATGATCAATGCCGCCCTAACTTTTTTGGGAATGGGCGTAAGTTGGTGTACCGCCTCAAAAAAAAGAAGGGAGCACCCGTAAATGATCCAGGGCGTGATGAGCAACCAAATATGGACGATATCGAATTTAAATTGGCTCAGATGCAGCAATATAAGCACCGGTAAAAAAAAGTAGATGAGTGTTTTATTGAGCGATAGCGCAAAATTGGATGGCAATACGCTGAGGTTTCTTAGCAGATAACCGAGGGTAAAAGATGAGAAGAGAACAAAGTGATTTTCCATGCCATTTTAAAACAGAGGCCCCGCTGGGCGGAGCCTCTATAAACTAACTCAAACCAAACAAAAAACTACTTAAAAAGTAACGTTCAAACCCGTAAAGTAATAGGAGCCGTTGAACCCGAACTGATTGGAATTCCTGGAATACGGAATTTGCCCGTTCGCGTACGAACTGGCTTGGCCAACAAAACCATCCGCGGTATTGTTGTACTTGTCGGGGTATACATCAAAAATATTGTTCGCTCCCAGTGTGAAGCGGAAATTTTCGCTTAGGGCATAAGAAACGCTAAGGTCCGTTATGGCCTTCGCGGCAAAGGTCTGTATGTTGTTGGGTCCCGCTCCTGCCGATACGTTGGAATCGGCGAGGTCGAGCCCCCTACTGGAAGCTTGTACGGATCCAAAATTGGTGAGCCTGCCCGTTATGCCAAAACGCCCGGTATTGTAGTTGACGTTCATGAGCAGTTTGTTTCGGGGTTGTGCCACTTCGATCAGTTCGGTGGCGACCGCCCCTAAAAGTTTCTGACCTTGAAACTCCTCGGCTGCCCCGGCCAATATTTCGGCAGGTGTATCCTTTTGGCTTTTTACCTTGGTTTCGTTTATGGTAAAGGCAATACTGGCATTGATACTGCTCTTCTCCGAAAATGCCTTTTTATAGGAGGTTACAAAATCGATACCCCTTGTTTGGGTACTGATGTGGTTCGTAAAAAAACGGATTTCCCGTGCATCGGTAAACAAGGCGGCCACTGCAGGAAAATCGCCAGTGTTCAGCCGTTCCGATATGACGATCCGGTCGTCGATATCGATTTGAAAAGCGTCCAAGGTAAACAATAGGGCGCCTCCGGCCGCTTTTGCCGTAATACCAAAGTTATAGTTATTGGATATTTCCGCTTCCGGATCTTCTACTCCCAACTGCGCCAAGCGTTCATCGTCGCTCGATACCTGTTTGGTGATGACGATTACGCCGTTTTGTACGGTTGAGGTATTTACACGGTTTCCGATCTGCGCCAATGACGGTGCCCTGAAACCTCGGTTGAACGAGCCTCGAAGGGCCAGGTTATCGGTTAGCTTATAACGTGCCGCCAGCTTACCGGAAAGATTGCTCCCAAAATCGCTATAGTTTTCAAAACGAAGGGCCGCACCTACGAGAAAAGCATCCGAGAAGTCTTTTTCGACATCCGCATATAGGGCAACGTTACTTCTGCTAAGGTCGTTCTCGTCCTCTAGGGCGATACCCGGCCGTGCACTGGATCCAACATCCTTACCGTCGGTCGCCGCCAAGGGGCCTACCTCATACGATTCCGGAGATCCCGATATCAACAAAAAGTTATCGTTTCGGTACTGTGCCCCGAACGCGAGGTTAAAACTCTCGGAAAGCGCTTTGGACATGTTCAATTCCATGATCTGTTGCCTAAAATCGTAACGCCCTACCTTGAATTCCGTAGGGGTGGCCGAACCTAGCGAAGGGTTGGTCGTTTGGTTGGCGAACAAGTCCAAATAGTTACGGCCAAAGCTATAACTCAGATCATAATTCCATTTATCGGCCGTAATGCGATCGATACCGACTACCGTCGACACATCGAAGGAGGTTCCCGGTAACTCAGGTACATAACCATCCGGAAAAACCGACAGTACGGCACGGCTGCTACGGCTCGGGTTTCTGAAGAAACCGAAAGCAAGGATATCTTTTCGGGACACCCCGCCAAAACTGTACAGTTTCCATTCATTACCAAAGGGAAGCCCCATGTTGTAGAAGGCCTGATAGGTTTCATTTTCATTAGATCCGTAATTCCCGACTACGAAATCGCCCTGGGGGTACACCCCTCTATCTTGCCTTGGGTTTGCCGTGTCATAGGGAAAGGCGGTTGTTGGTCCCGTAACATCGTAATCGTCCGGAGTGTCGGGATATATACTGCCCGTATAAGGGTCGGACCGATTGGTACCGCTGAAAGTAAAAGTTTCAAATGTAAAGTTGAAATAACTGTTTTCTTTTCCTAATCCAAAACCGTAGTTGAGACTGTGTTTAAAGGTTACCCCGTCGCCTTCCTTGTGAATTCCGGCGGTCCCGTTGTAGGTGCCTACCCCAACAGAGTTGTTCAAGCTAAGGTTGATAATACCCGCAATAGCATCGGAACCGTACTGTGCGGCCGCACCGTCGCGAAGTACTTCGATCCGTTTCAATGCTCCGGCGGGAATGGAGTTTAAATCGGTTACAATGGTTCCCAATCCAGGGGCCACGTTGAGGTTCAGGGTAGAAAACTGGTGTCTTCTTTTTCCGTTGATCAGTACCAGCGACTGATCGGGGGACATCCCTTTCAGGGTAGCGGGTTCCGCATAGTTCGTTGTACCGTTCACGCCATATTTTGCGGAGTTAAAGGACGGTGACGCAAATTGGATCTGCTGTCCCAGGTCCGTTTGTCCGGTAGCGGCCAATTCTTTTGCTTCCACCACATCTACCGGTACTGGCCGGTCGACATCGGTTCTTGGTTTTCCACGGGAACCGACGATTACCACGTCCTCCAATTGTGCCGTGGCGGCCTCTAACTGAACCGTAATGTTGTCCTTGTCCGATATAGCCACTTCCACGGTCTTGAAACCGATATAGGAAATGACCAAGGTAGTGCCCCCATCGGGGATCTGTATGGTAAAATTACCGTCAAAGTCGGTTTGCGTGCCCGTTGTAGAGCCTTTGACCAATACGTTTGCACCGGGCAAAGGGTCGCCATTGTCGTCGTTAACGGTACCGCTGACTTCTCGGTCCTGGGCGATTTTTTTTGCCGTAGTGTCCGTTTTTTGTTTTCGGGTAAGCACGATCTGTTTTTTAACGACCTCGTATTGGATATCCGATCGAAGAAAAATATGTGAAAGAATATCGCCGATAGGGCGTTTTACCGCCTTTACGCTGACGATACGCTGGAGGTCGACATCTTTGCGGTTGTATAAAAACTTAAAGTCGGATACCGATTCGATTTTTCGGATCACTTCGTTTACCGAAACACTGTTCATATCTAGCGATAGTTTGGTGTTTTGGGCATAGGCATCGTTCGCTTTCAGTTGAAACAAACAAATGACTACAAAGAATAGGGTAAGCTTCATTTTCAGGTCAAATTTCCAAAGAGAGTGTTCAAAACCTCCGGAATTATTGGTTTTTTTCATAATTTCGTGTTCTATTTTGGTTTAAAATCATTTTAAATCACACTTAATGAAATCGGGAAATGTGTCCGCATTTTCCGATTTTTCTATTTAAGCGCTACGGTACCTAATTTGTCATGGTGTATTCATATATGTGGTGTTTTAAGTTTGTTATCGTTTAGCGCACTCCTGTTCTCCTGTCGCTGCAGTACGTATATTGTGGTGTTTCTGTATTATTCAATAATAACTTCGTTATTTATGATGCTGTAATCAATGGCGTAACTCTTACTGAAAATTTCCAGTATTTCCTCTATGCGCTCAATGTCGAAAGTGGCATCGAACAATTGGGAGTCAAGGTCCTTATTTTTGTTTTTGATGGTAACGTTATAATGCCGTTCCAAAGTCTGCCGAATTTCTTTAAAGGCCGTGTTCCTAAAAATGAGTTTGCCGTCCATCCAAGCGGTGTACAATCTGGTATCTACCTTTTTAATTGCGGTACTATTGTCCTTTTTGTTCCATTGGGCCTTGTTCCCGGGGGTCAGCATGGTCGGTATGGCATTATCGTCCCTATTCTGTGACAATGCCACGAAACCCTCTACTAGAACGGTTTGGATATGGTCGTTTTGGGCATAATGCGATACATTGAACTTCGTTCCGATAACATTAATGTTCATATCATCGGCATGCACGGTAAAGGGAAGTCCTTCTTGTTTGGTTACATCGAAATAAGCTTCGCCTTCAAGAAAAACGTCCCTTGGTTTTCCTGCAACAAACTGTATGGGATATTTAAGGGAACTATCCGCATTAAGATACACACGGGTACCATCGGACAAAATGACCTCAAAACGTTTTCCTTTCGGAATGTGCAGGGTATTGTACCTTAATTTCCCCGAAGCCGCAATGCCTTGATATTGGAGTTGGGACCGGTTTTGGTTTCCGATAACGGAGCCTTTGGCGTCCCTGATCGTGCTATTGCCGTCAGGATCTATGGTCTGTACGGTACCGTTGTTCAGCTCTATGGTAATGGAACCTTCCTTCGGAACCAATTGTTGTTGCACGGTCAGTTCTACTGCCGTGGAACTTTTTTCCGAAAGGCCCCGGAACAAATAGGTCAGCCCTAACACGGCCAGTATTACCGCCGCATACTTTAAAATAGAGGCGATTCTGTATTTGTAAAAAGGATTTTTATCTTTCTTGATCTGTTTTAACAAGGTGTTCTTAAGTTCGTCAACATCGGGTTTTTTCATAGCAGCAGTAAGTTCGTAATGCGTTTTTACGCAGGCGTCAAAGTAGCGCTGGTTCGCGGCACTTTCGATCCATTTGGATAGCAGGTCCAGTTCGGAACTATCCGCCTCGTTCGTTAGGTATTTCGTAATTGCATTGTCGATATCCGGAAAACTCATTTTTCGGCTTTTCTTTATTAGTATGACAAAGCGGTTTTGGAAAACCCTAAGGTTTTGATTATTTTTTTTTCATATTTGCATTAGAAGTGCATTTTAATTGTGAATAATACAAGTTACACGTGAATTACGAAAACCCGTCCCATTTGCTCGAAGCCTTGACGAAAGGAGAAGAAAGCGCCTTTATTTTTTTGGTAGACCGCTATAGCCAACGGTTGTTCGCCTACGCAATTACGCTCACGAACGACGAGGCCATGGCCCAGGATATCCTTCAAAACGTTTTTTTGAGAACATGGGAACACCGCAAAAGGATGCAAGTAGTGGTTACTTTACAGAACTACTTGTTCAAATCGGTACACAATGAGTTTTTGAACCAATACAAAAGGAACCGTTCTAAAATGGTTTTGGAACAGAAGTATTTTAGCGCTCTCAACAATGCGGCAAAATCCCATGATGAAACCTCGTTTGCCAAGGTCATTGAACATATTGGAAAGGAAATACAGCAATTGCCCCCGAAGTGTAAGGAGGTTTTTCTGCTCAGCAGAAAAGAGGGACTTACCAATATTGAGATCGCCAACTACCTGAACGTATCAAAAAAAACGGTGGAAGCCCATGTGACCAAGGCTTTTTCCATTTTGAGAAAGCGGTTGGGCGATCGTGTAGAGGTATTTTTGTGTTTGGTTTTTGCAACGCCTTCCGTTGCGGATCGATAATTGGTATTACAATGTAAAAACCGGCCAAAGGAGCCGGTTTTTCCAATTTCTTTAGGGGTAACGCTACTTGCCCAACAGTGCTTCAGCACGTTCGATACTACCGTTCATTTTGTCTTTTACGGCAATAACCTTTTCCTCTTCTTTGTCCAACCATAACTGCTTTTCTTCCGATAACGCTTTTCCCTTGGTAATTTCATCGGAGTTGAAACGCGCCACAAAGCCACCCATCCAATCCATCATCTGTTTATTGGCATCTTTCAGTTCGTTTACGGCTTTTCCATATTTCACACCTTGGGTAGTGGTATCCACTTTGGTTTCCAGTTCCGTAATCAACTTGTTTATGGTACTCATTTTGGGCATAACTTCATCGTGGGTGGCCATCACCCGCTCCATTTGAGTCGGTTCCTTTGTTTCGGTCTCTTTTTGCTCCCCCTTGCAGGAAACCGCGAAAATCAGACAGAGTAGTAAAAAAAAGTAGCTGGCTTTTTTCATTTTTTTCCGTTTCCTCAAAATTAGGGATTTTAACTGGGAACAACAGCGTACAAACCGTCTTTACAGACCCTTTTTTTTATCTTTTGAAAATGCTTCCGGCTCCAGGCTCAGATCGTACATCTTTTTGGTCATAAAATGTATGACCGGATCCGTTTTTTCTACGGCACCTCCCTTAAAAGGCGGTTGTGGATCATACTCTAAATTGAGCATTACAAAGGCTGCATAGTTCCGGCCCATAATATGGTCCACCAATGCCAAGCTCATATCGATACCGGCAGATACCCCTGCGGAAGTCCAATACTTCCCATCCTTGGTAAACCGCTCGTGTGTAAAGGTGGCGCCATACTCCTCTAGTTTTTCTTCGGCCCGGTACCAATTGGTCGTGGCATTTTTCCCTTTCAGCAGTCCCGCTGCCCCGAGGATCCATGCCCCCGTGCATACGCTGGTGGTATATTTGCTTTTGGTATCGATGTTCTTGATCCATTGCAACAGTTGACCGTCCTGCGCAGCCCGGTAAGTGGCCGTAGTACCGCCGGGCACTACCAGGATATCCAGTTGTTTTACCTCCGCTATTGTAGTGTCTATCGGTGTTATAAGGCCATTGTTGCTGGTAACCGTTCCCTTCTGTTTTCCCACAAAAAACGTTTTTGCGGGGTACATACTACTCAACACCGAATGGGGTCCCATGGCATCCAGGCTAAAATAGCCGTCGTACAATAAAATTCCAATGGTCAGTATGGTATCCCGGGGCGGTTCATAGGTGAGTTGCATGAGTTTCTCGTGCGACATGCTTTCCAATGTTTCCAGGGAATACGGAGTGCCGTCAGGTTTTAGGTTTCTAACGGATGGCGAGCGGTTCTCAGGGGCTACTGTCTGGTCTGTATTGCCGTTGGGCGAGATGGTGTTCTTGTCCGAACAGGAAGCCAGGCAGGTAATAAGGGGTAGGATAAATAAAAAATAGCGCATATCATTATGTTTAAAATGTACCGCCATTTCCGAAATGGCCGTACGGTTTTTTTAAAGGATGTTTTTTGTTGGGTGCGTTAAATCGTTCCAAATACAGGTATTTGGAAAGAAAACGGAAAAGGGATATGCGGTTACCCGATCGGCGGTTGAAAGGAGACGCCGCAATACAAAAAAGAGTAGCCGTTACGGTATTGGATATTATTTTTTGGTTTGGGGCTTGGCGCTGCTTTAAGATGAAGATCGAACCGGAATACAAAGCCAATAGGGTATTTTTCCATGGCAATGGACGGCACGTTTTGTTGCTGCCCTTCGCTTTGTTCGGAAAGTTGTTGCATCAGGAAACATTTGCCCTCGCAGGTCAGCTCGGGTTTCGCTTTGTTCACGCAGAGGAATTCGGCAATATAGTCCTGGTCCACAATGTATTCGAAAAGGGGCATTACCGGTCGTATCATGGCCAGCAAATAGAGCATCACAAAAAACAAGGCCCGGAAGGATTTCAAACTCGAACGTTTTCAGGTAAAGTTACGCTACAGCCGCACGGTATGGTTGTAAAACGAATAAAAATTTGGACTTTTGCCAAAAAAGCATCGAACGCGTTTCAGCTTTTTGGATTGAAGTAATTTCAAGGTAGAAATGGTATAACCCCGATACTTCGGGAAACGATAAGGCTTGTTAAAGCCTTTTTTGAGTTTTATAGCAAGGCAACGAGGGGGAAAAAGACAGGGCCGAAAGAAAAAGCAAATGACTTGGCTTTTGATGAGGAGCCGGCCGGCGCGTCGAGCGAAAAAAGGCGATTTTTCGGCCAATTAAAGAAGTTTAAATGGGTGTATTGGGAGGAAACCATCAAAAATGGTTGTATTTGGTTTTTCTAGCGTTGATTTGGGGTTCTTCTTTCATCCTCATTAAAAAAGCTTTGTTGGGTTTAACGGCCCTTCAGGTGGGAGGCCTTCGTGTCGTTTTGGCCGCCTTGACCTTGCTTTTTATCGGTTTTCGTAGCTTGCGAAAACTGTCTGGAAACGATTGGAAGTGGCTAGCGCTAGCAGGATTGCTCAGTAGTTTTTTTCCACCTTTTTTATTCGCATTGGCCCAAACCGAGCTCGATAGCGGAATCACCGCAATATTCAATGCTACCACACCTTTGCTAACGACTATAGTGGGCATTGCGCTGTTCGGGGCGCTGATTGCAAAACGCCAAATTATCGGTGTCGTGGTCGGTCTGATCGGAGTTGTTGCGCTGATCCTTACGGGCATGGAGCTCGTACCCGACCAGCATTATGGATACGCCATTTTTATTTTGCTATCGGCCTTGGGCTATGCCTTGAACATCAACATCATCAAAACAAAACTGGCGCATTTGGGTCCCTTGGCCATCACGACCGCTAGTTTTGCCGTAGCGGTGGTCCCCTCATTTTTCCTTGTCCTCTATTCCGGTTTTTTTCAGCGCATTGCGGAACGCCCGGAAGCGGTTACCGCATTCTGGTATGTGCTGATTTTGGCAATCGTAGGAACCGCCCTTGCCAATATTTACTTCAACCGGCTGATCAAGGTGTCCAGTCCGGTATTCGCTGCTTCGGTAACTTATTTGATCCCTGTAGTCGCCATTTTTTGGGGAGTTCTTGATGGGGAGGCCATCAATGGATATCAATTGTTGGGAGGATCTATCATTCTTTGTGGGGTATGGTTGGTAAATCGTAAAAAGACATAACTTTTTTTGGAACCGAACATAAATACTTTTGTGACCTTCCGAAGCTATTTTTCCGTAGCATGGCCCTGGGCACGGTATTCGAAAATAGTAACAACAGGATGTAAAATGCCACCCGAAAGCCTCGTAATAGGTACAATACTCTTTTAATCTTGGAATAGCGTTAAAAAAAATTCAGTTCGTATGCCTCTCATGTAAAGGTCCGTGTAGTAAAAAAAAGTTTTGACCACTTCACTGTAACAAATGGCTTTTACCTTTATCTTTTAAGCATATCAATCATAAAAAATATCAAAATGAGAAAAATAATAACAATGGGCGCGTTGCTGATTACGGTTTTAGGTAACCTATCCACCGCCGAGGCGCAGGACAATACATTTTCGGTAAAGACTTTTGACAAGATCATCATTAGTCCACACATCGAGGTCACCTTAAAGGAAGGTTCGGAAGAATCCGTGGTGGTGAACGATTCAAAAGTAACCATCGATAAGATCAATGCGGAAGTTTCGGGCAAAACCTTGCGGGTGTATCTGGACGGTGCGAAGGTATTGACCAAATCGGAAAAAGTGAACTATGATAATTATAAGGGACGTCGGTCCATCTACAATGGCACCCAAGCTACGGTAACGATAACCTACAGAAACCTGAAAAACCTTTCCGTACGCGGCGAAGAGCGTATCCATATTGCCAGCGCCATGAACCAAAAAGATATGAAGCTTTCTATTTTTGGGGAGTCAAAGGTATATTTTGATGACCTTACGGCCGAAGAGCTTACGGTGGCCATATATGGAGAAAGCTATTTGGAAATCTCCGATGGGTCGGTCAATCACCAAGTATATCGCGCCTATGGCGAGAGTGAGGTCAATGCAGGGGAGATTCGAAATAAATCCACCAAGATCACTGCCTACGGCGAAAGTAATTTTCGCGTAAAAGTATCCGATCGCTTAAAGATTACCTGTTATGGGGAGGCATCGATCAATTATTCCGGAAATCCCGAAATCGATAAGGGCATTGTCATCGGAGAAGCTACCATTCGGAAAATGGGATAGTTTATTGCTCCCAAAAACTTGCCCGGACCTTAAGTTTCGGGCTTTTTTATGCCATTTTGCTGGCGTTTTTCATCTTTTTTCAGTATTTTAAAGTAAAAAATTAGTGGAATAAAAAAACAGCTATGAAATGAGCCATAACAATTCTTGATACCAACCGAAATGATTATTGGCGAATTACATCTGACCATGAACTCATTTAGACTTTTTTAATTGGCTAAAAAATTATCCTTTACTGCCCTGTTTTTGCCTTTTTTTCCTCTCGTAGCTCTGCTATGAAACTCAAAAAAGTCTTCAACAGGCCTTTAAATCATTAATTTTCGCTTCAATCCAAAAAGTCTAAATGAGTTCCATTAAAAAACAATAAATATAAACAGATGAAACAGATTACTTTACCCGTTCGTTTTGGAATCGCGATCAGCGGTTCGTTGATCGCATACTTTTTAATACTTTCTTTACTGGGGCAGCATACCAATATATTTTTTAGTCTGTTCAATGGGGTGATTACCGGCTTCGGTATTTACGAGGCCATTCGCTATCGCCGTATCGAGGCACCGGAAACCTTTACCTACGGCAGCGGCTTTACCACCGGAATCGTGACGGGATTCATCGCTACGCTTATTTTCACCTTATTTTTCACCCTTTATTGTACCGAAATAAACAGGGCGTTTATGGTCCAGATCTCCGAAGCATGGTTCACTTCTTTCCGAAGCTTTGAAGGCATTCTTTTCTTTACCGTGGCAATTATGGGCTTTGCCACCACCTTAGTGTTCACGCTCTCCTTTATGCAGTTGTTCAAGGCGAGCAACAATCTTAAAAAGAAAACGGCCTAAAAAGCGAACAAATCACTTGTGCATTCGGCAATTAGGAGTATATTTGCATCCGCTTATTGAAAAAAGTGAGCGAATAGATATAAACTAATTATACACGCTATGTATGCAATTGTAGAGATGGCAGGGCAGCAATTTAAGGTTGCGAAAGACCAAAAAGTGTATGTTCACCGTTTAAAGACAGAGGAAGGTAAAAAAGTCGTTTTTGACAACGTACTACTTCTGGACGACGGAAAGAACGTCACCATTGGCGCCCCAGCTATAGACGGCGCTGCCGTAGAGGCCAAAGTCGTAAAACATCTGAAAGGCGATAAAGTTATCGTTTTTAAGAAAAAGAGACGTAAAGGGTACAAAAAGAAAAACGGGCATCGCCAGTCGTTAACGGAAATCGTTATCGAGAGCATTGTTGCCAAAGGTGCTAAGAAAGCTGCGCCCGCCAAAGCGGAAAAACCAAAGGCGGCTCCAAAGGCAAAAGCCGTGGAGACACCGGTAGTTGAAAAGGCCGCTCCGGCCAAAAAAGCTCCCGCGAAAAAGGCCAAGGCCGACGATTTGAAAAAAATCGAAGGAATCGGTCCTAAAATCGCCTCAACTTTGGTAGAAGCCGGAATTGCAACTTTTGCGGAGCTGGCAAAGACCGATGCCGCGAAAATAGCCGAAATTATTTCCGGGGTACGTGGAAACCACGTAACCGATACCTGGCCCGCACAAGCGAAATTGGCCGCTGAAGGTAAATGGGACGAGTTGAAAAAATGGCAAGACGAATTAGACGGTGGTAAAGCATAAGCTTTACCATTAAGTATAACAATATAAAACCGTAATAAGATGGCACACAAAAAAGGAGTAGGTAGTTCCAAGAACGGTAGGGAATCGGAATCGAAACGCTTGGGCGTGAAGATTTTCGGTGGCCAAGCGGCTATCGCCGGAAACATCATTGTAAGGCAACGTGGTACAAAGCACAATGCGGGCGATAACGTATATGCCGGTAAAGACCACACCTTGCATGCAAAGGTGGATGGTTTGGTGAAGTTTGAAAAGAAAGCTGGTGGAAAATCATTTGTTTCCATTGAGCCCTTTGAAGCGTAGACCGTTATCCTAAAAATTTGAGGACCCTTTCCACATTGGTGGAAAGGGTCTTTTTGTATCCTAAAACTTCAAAATTGCTACTCCAAAGCACCATGGAGAATGCAGCCGAGCCGATTGTTGAAGCGAATACCTTTGGCGCAAGTCGATTTAACATAGTGGAAACATCCCTACACCCGTACGTATCGTAGGTAGTATTGAAAAAGTCCAAAGAACTTTCATAAACACCGATAAAATTTATGCTTTTAAGGGGCGCATTTATTTTACTATTTCTTTTTTATGGTTGCAATACCGATTCCGACCTGTTAAGGGAGTTGCCGCCGGCAGACGAAAGAGTACCTATAGAGGAAAAAGAAGAGGAAGGTTCCGATGATGAAAATGAAGGGGAAGATGCCGAAGATGTCGAAGATGGGGAGGATGCTGAGGGAGCGGATGCCGATGGGGACGGGGAACAGACCGATGACGATGATGCGGCCAACGATGATGAAGGGCAACAGGGGGAAGACGACACAGATCTGGTTTACCGAACGTTCGCTTTTGAAGAGAGTTTTGAAGATTTTCCAAATCCCGAACGTGGCTTTTACCGTTCTTCCAAAACGTTTGGGAGTGCCTACAACCCTTTGACCACAAGCGAACTACGTACCTACCGCGAAGGGGCACGTAACAGCAATGCCAACTTTTCGGTGTTCAGTACCCTAATTCACCGGCAGTTTGTTCTCGATACGTTTTTGGATGCTCCCTTGAGTGCTAATTTCCTTAGCCAGTTTGAAAACGATTTAAGGACCGTTCGGGAAGGGGGCGCCAAAATAATTCTTCGTTTTTCATATACCATTTCCCCAAAATCGGGCAATTGTGAACAGGCGGCTATCTGCCCGCCCTATGGGGATGCCACCAAAGCGCGTGTATTGGAACACATTGCCCAATTGGGACCCTTGTTACGATCTTATGCGGACGTCATTGCTACGGTGCAAATGGGATTCATTGGTATATGGGGCGAAAACTATTATACCGACCATTTTGGGGACGCTTCGGCAAATGGGGAAGAAAGACGCCTGTTAGATGAAAATTGGCAGGATCGTATTGCCGTTTTGAGGGCATTGTTGCAAAATACCGATAGCGAGACTATGGTACAGGTGCGGTACCCGCAACTAAAACAGCGTTATGTCCATGGTGTTTCGGCACCGACCACCATTGGTGGAATGAGCGGTTCCCAGGCATTCTCCGGCGCTGATGTTGCGCGTATCGGTTTTCACAACGATTGTTTTTTGAGTAGTGAGGACGATTTTGGCACCTATTTCGATTATGGGAATACGGCAAATTCCGCCCGTCGCGATGTTGGTAACCTAAAAAATTATGTGGCCGATGATAGTCGCTATGTAATGGTAGGAGGGGAGACCTGTGCCGATGGCTATTCTGAAAATGATTGCGACCCTACGGGCAGTACATTATCAGAAATGGACCGATTGAACTACACTTACATCAACGCCGATTTTGATACCGATGTTACCAACGACTGGGAGAACGGCGGATGCATGGACGAGATCAAACGCCGTTTGGGATACCGCTATTGGCTGCGGTCCATTACAATTCCAGAGGCTGTTGGAACCGAGGGGTCCTGGAACCTCGGTCTGGATATGGCAAATGTTGGATTTACGACCCTTACCAAAGCCCGACCCCTTGTGTTGGTATTACGCGGGGTAAATTCACGTACCGAGTATTATGTCGATTTAAAATTAGATCTTCGAACGGTCAGAGACCGTAGGCAGTTTGAACAGGAGATCGATCTGTTCGGGGCCGTTCCCGCCGGAACGTATGAACTGTTGCTACACCTTCCCGACAACCGTTCCAGTATAGCACAGGATGCACGCTACGCCATTCGTTTGGCCAATACCTTTGCCTGGGAAGACCAAACCGGTTATAACGATTTGCAGACCACGTTGTTTGTGGAATAAGCAATAACGCTGCTCCGACAAATGCATATCAGATGGGTTTGGGACGTTCCCCTGTTCGTTCGCGTCTTGAGGTGATGGAACCGGTGCTCCATCCCCACCAAAACTTTTCGCGCAATCTTTTTTCCAGTGCTTTTTTTCGCCGAAGGCTGCTGATATCTAATGAACTCATTTAGACTTTTTTAATTGGCTAAAAAATTGCCCTTTACAGCCCTGTTTTTGTCTTTTTTTCCTCCCGTAGCCCTGCTATGAAACTCAAAAAAGTCTTCAACAGGCCTTAAAATGGATAATTTTCGCTTCAATCTAAAAAGTCTAAAGGAGTTCAATGAAAAGGTTCCGTTGGAATTCATAACAATTGTTTTTGCCGCCATTGTTGCTTAAATGTTGAACATGCTTGCTTAAAACTGAAAACGGTAACCAAAATCCGGGAAAAAGCCGATTTGGTCTACCTGGTCTACGCTATTGGTCAAACGGTTGTAGCGCCGTGCAAAAACGTTTTCGTTCGCGGTAACGTTCTGCAGATCAAAGTAGAACTGATGCGAACGTTTCTTCTTTTTACTGTTGAGCTTTATTCCGAATTTTAGGTCCCACCGAAAATAGGGATCGTATTGCAAGCTAAAAGCTTCATCCTCAAATCGGACTTCAAAGCCCGCTTGCTGTGATGCCCCTAGGTTTACCGGGGTAAAATAGCGTCCTCCGGCATTCGTGACCCGGGTGTCCACAAAAAACACATTTTGTTTGGCGGCACCGATTTTAAACTCTTTGCCCGCCAACAGGTTCAACACATAACCGTTATTGAAGGGCGAGTTGCGTTCAATGCCGTCGCTACCGGTATACTTACTCTCAAAGAAAGATCCTGTAAGCAGACCATAGTAGCCTTTGTTGAAAAACCGTTCCAAGGTGAACTCTATTCCCTGGTTGTATCCGGTTCCTTCGTTTACCAGGGAAACCCGATCATTTTCAAAACCAAAATCGGCCCCTTCCGTTAAGGTGGAATAGCTCGATGGAAAGGCTTCGACACCCGCCCGATCGATGTCCTGGTAATACACTTCCAATTTTCCGCGCCAGTTGCTGGCCAACTTTACATCATACCCCAGCACAAAATGGTTGCTGCGGGTAAAATCCAGGTTCTTATTGGTCTGTTCCAAAGTTCCGTTAACATCTTGATTCAAAAAAAGTATCGGCAAGGGGAGTTGCTGTTGGTGCATGCCGTATCCCAAATTCAGGGCATGGTCCGGCGCCAATTGGTACGCGATCGCTGCACGGGGCTCTAGCGCAAATTGGTCGTTGAGGTTACTGTATTGTCCATGGAGGCCCGCGTTAAAGGTCAATTTTTCGGAAAGTCGGAACCTCCCCTGCACATAGGGTTGAAAGAGCAGTACGTTTTCATCGATATCGCGAAAAGTAAAGAAATCCGGATCGCCGTCCCCATCCGCGTCGGGCTGTTCGCCACGATCCCTCAGGAGGCTTTCGACCTGAAAGTTTTCGAGCAACACCCCGGCCCGGACGGTGGCCTTCCGGCTTAGTTTGGTATTGAACAGGGACGAAAAGGTAAACCGCTTTTCCGAATCTTCCGACTCGGTAAATGCAATGATACGTTCTTCGGGGGTGTCCTTTTCAATGAAGCGGTCCACATAAAAATCATTTCCCGAAAACGAATTGGAGACGATGGTCCGCAAAAAGGAATTGTTTCCTAAACTGATGTTGTGTTTGAGGCCTATTACGCCAAAGCGGGATTCGGCCAATGAATTTTCATCCTCGGCGGAGAAAAGATCGTCGGGGTCGATATCGTCGCCCAAAAATTCGATATCCGAATTTCCGATGATACCAAAAAGGGAGAAGTTTCCCAATTTTCCCTTACCAAAGTTAATGTTGTACGAAATATCACTATAATTTGGCGTGGCCGAGGTCCCTCCGGCACCGATACCCAATATACTGACCAACGAATAGCGCCCCGCTACTAGAAACGAACCGTTTTTTTTGCCCAAAGGCCCCTCCGCCATAGCTTCCACTCCGGTGAAAATTCCGGTTTGCAATGTAAATTCATAATCGTCCGCATTTCCGTTTCGGAACCCAAGGTCAAAAACACCGCCCAGGGCGTTCCCGTATTCCGCGGGAAAGGCCGAGGTTAAAAAATCGGAACTTTTGAGCATGTTGGGATTCAGGGCCGATACCGGACCACCGGTAGTACCCGCCGTGGCAAAATGGTTGGGACTTGGAATGGGAATACCCTCCAAACGCCATAATAGTCCGGTCGGGGAGTTGCCACGGACCACAATGTCATTTCTGCTATCGTCCGGAGAGGAGACCCCGGCAAAATTAGCGGCGAGGCGTCCCACATCGCTTCGACCACCGGAAAAACGAGTAACTTCTTCAAGTCCGAACTGCCTTGTGGAAACCGTTGCCATTTTGTTCAGAGGCTTATCTTTATTGGTGTTCCCGGTGAGTACCACTTCGTCCAATTGGTTGAAGGCTTCCGTTAACCCAACGGTTAAAAAAACATCTTTTCCCGCCGTTACTTCAACATTCGGTAAGGTATACGATTCAAAACCGATGTAGCTGATTCGGACCGCCTGTCGGCCGACGGGAACATCGTTCAGTACAAAACGACCCTCTTCGTCCGTTACCACGCCTTTGGCTTCTTGGGTGTTCAAGAGCTCAATGGTGGCCCCCAACAAGGGGCTTTCCGATTGTTTATCGATTACCAGTCCCTTAATGGTGCCATTTTGGGCTTGCAACCCGATGGTCGTCAATACGCAGATCATAGTTAAAAGCAATACTCTTTTCATCGTTTCAGTTTTTAAGATGTTCAAAGATGCTTTTCCTACCGCCTAAGGACGAACGGGAATAGCTGTAGCCCGCTATCCTGATCTTCAGTTGTCGTTTTTTGTACTGGAACGTTCAAGTAGGATAGCGTTGGAGGTTTTTCTGTTCATGATATGGAAATGACATTTCAGGGGAAAAAATGACGGTACAGGCCTTTTTTATGATCATTTCTGCGGGTATTCCATACATTTAGGGTATGGTTATGAAACTATTTCGCAACAAAAGGCTTCGTAAATTCAGTTTTCGACTGCTGGTCATTATGGTCATTTTTTTTGGCGTAAAGCTGACCATTGATCATGGAGAGGAAGGGGATGGTCTTTTTGATGCCGCTTCGATTTTTTATTTTTTCACTGCATTTTTTCTGGTCATGCTTACCTGGGAAATACATGATTGGTCGGTAAAAAGGGAGCTTAAGCGGCCGAAAAGCCTTGATTTGAACGCCAGCCTGCGTACCTTGGGCGTTGGTTTGTTTTTTTTGGCACCGGCAGCGGCGATTTTATACTATTTAGGGCTTTATCAATTGGACGACCTGTGCCAGATTCCTACAGAAGACAAGGCGTTGCAATTTCGGGTCGATTGGATGCGCGCCATGCTGCTGGGTTTTGCCATTATGCTGTTCAATTTACTTTACTTCTCCGGCAAACAGAAAAAAGACCTGGAGTTGAAAATGAACGAACTGCAGAACGAGGTCCTTACTTCCAAATACAAATCCCTGAAAAATCAGATCAGTCCGCATTTTCTTTTCAATAGTTTGAACACGCTTACCTCCCTAATGTACGAGGATCGTGACCTGGCCTCGGATTTTGTATCGAGGCTGGCTTCGACCTACCGTTATATTCTGGATAACAAGGAGGAGGATGTGGTCAGTCTGGAAAAAGAACTCAACTTTTTGGATTCCTTTATTTTTATGATGAACGTACGACATACCGATTCCATCGTCATTAAAACCGAGATCGGTGTAGACGTTACGGCCTACGCCATACCCACCTTATCGTTGCAAATGTTGGTGGAAAACGCCATGAAACATAACTATTTTTCGGTCGAGCGCCCCATGCATATCAAGGTGTATACGGTCGGTAAGCTTGCTTTGGTGGTTGAAAATACCCTTCGAAAACGGGAAACAAAGGAAAGCTCCACCCGGTTGGGTATCAAAAATATTAAAAAGCGCTATGCCTTTCATACCCGGCAGGAAGTTACCGTGGAACAGAACGAAAACATTTTTAGGGTAACCATGCCCCTATTGGACCGCGGTGCCCTTAACAGGCCCATATTATCGGTTTCCTAAGTATTGATAAACCTAAAATACCTTTTGTTTTGAGAGCGGTAATCATAGAAGACGAACATATTGCGGCAAGGCGTTTGGCCCAGCTGATAGCCGAGTTGGCCCCCGAAATAGAAATTGTGGCCCAATTGACCTCGGTGGAGAGTGCATTGACTTGGTTTGAAGAAAATGCGCTGCCCCAGTTGATCTTTTTGGATATTCAACTGAATGACGGGTACGGTTTTGATATTCTGGACCATCTGGACGACCATCCCCCCGTAATCTTTACCACGGCATACAATGAATACGCCATAAGGGGATTTAAGTACAACGGGTTGGACTATCTTCTAAAACCTATTGATAAGCGCGATTTGAAAACTGCTTTGGATAAATTCCGTAAAACCACCGATACCGTTGAGGAACGATGGGGGGACAAAAAGCTCGAACAAATTCGTAATCTATTTCAAAAAGAGTACAAACATCGTTTTATGGTAAAGGTGGGCAATCAGTTTAAATCTTTTGGGGTAGCGGAGATCGCTTATTTTAAATCGCACGAGGGGCTTATTTTTTTATACGCGCACAATGGAAAATCGTACCCTGTAGAATATGCAATCGATCAGCTGGAGGATATTTTGAACCCGGTACAGTTTTTCCGGATCAATAGGAAGTTTATGGTCTCGGTAAAGGCAGTGGAGGAAATTCACAGCTATTTCAACAGTCGTTTACTGCTAAAGCTCCTTCCAAAGGAAGAAGAACAAGTTATCGTCTCACGCGAGCGCACCAGCAATTTTAAACGCTGGTTGGACATGTAGCGGGTGTCGATGGTCAGGCCACATTTAGGGTATTACCCGATAGACCGTTGGATTCCGTTCACGCGAACGACATCGAAATGGGGTGATGTGACAGCTTATCGATCGTATGGTGCATTTCATCTGATTAGGGTAAGATATCAACGGATTGTATAGTTTATAGAGATAACCAAACCTACCTAAACACTTACTGACTATGATTTTGAACGTAATCGTCATTGACGACTCGCCCTTGCAGTTGCTGCATGCCGTTAAATATGTGGAGCGGCACGAAAATTTAAGGTTGTTGGGAGCATATGCCAACCCGCTATTGGGGCTTCTTGCTATAGAAAGCGCTGCTGTGGATCTGATATTGTTGGATGTTGAAATGCCCGAAATGACCGGATTTGAACTAAAATCGCACCTAAGTCGGGACACTGCGGTGGTCATGAACTCCAGTGAGCCGCGTTTTAAGGAAGTGGCAATGGGCACTGGAGCGTTCGATTTTTTGAGCAAACCCTTGAAGTTCGATGCCTTTGAAAGCACCATTGACCGCTTGATACAGCATCGGTTTTCAGTTCCAGTACCACATTTTGTAAGGGCCATCGCGAGTTAGGACCGATTGCCTTCCGTACGATCAGAACAGGATTCTTTTTGCCTACCGAAGAGGTATACAGAACGATTACAGTAACATATTATACCATTTCAAAGTTAAAAATGGTATTAGACGTCGTTAAATATAAAGGTCGATGTAAAAGCATTTTGGAACGCTTCTTCTTTCCGTTTCAAATCCATTTGACCGTTCTTCCGCATACCATACCGTGCCTTCCGCATCGGTCACTTTAAAATAGACATCCGGGCCTTGGGTCAAGGATATGGGCGTCTCAATGTTCACCATCGGGGAAAGAAAGGTCCTTTTAAAATCTTTGCCCCGATAATCGATCTGAAAATAGCCTTTTTCGTTGGTAACGGCCTTGCCTAAATAATCGTCTTTCAACCAATCGGCATCATACCCGTAAACCGTAAGCCCAGCGATATTCTTTTCGCTGCCTTGAGCCAGTTTTAAATGCCCACAAAGCACCCAGGCATCGAACATTGTCCTGATACCGCTCCAAACGGAATACGAAAAACAGTAGTTCCAACTGTATACGTTCCCCTCGGCCTCATCTCGCCAAACCGGGTGCAAAACGGTTACGGAAAGCTGCACGCCCTTGTCCAATGGGGTGTCGTGGTTCGGTATCTTGGAGATAAAAAGGTCCAGGGCTATCGGTCCGTCGTTGTACGGTCCTAAGAGGTTTATTTCGTAGTTTCCTTGTGCGTCGGTAGTGCCCTCACCGATAAGATGCGGTTCCTTGTCCTCGACAATTTGGTCCGATAACACAACAAAAGAATACCTTTCGTCCGAGGAGGTCGGCCCGTTTTCCGTTGCATACAATTTTACGGTTACCTTACGCAAAGGCTCCCTTCCGTTGCCGCACAATTGTCCTGCCAAAAAGCCTTTTACAATGTAGTTCAAAGACGACATAATGGTTTAAAGTTCGGTCGATTTAAAATTCGGTACGGGCATTTGAACGGATAGGTTCCATCTTCATTCATGATGAAGCTTTGCGGTGCCTTGGCATACCTCTATCGGTAAAACAACCAATAAAAAATTTCCATAGCATCCGTTTGAGTGCCGCCGCACCGTTTTCGGTTTCTACTAAGATATAGATTCTTCTTAACATTAAAACATTATGAAAGCGTTCGATAGTGTAGAATTTTCTCTAAGGCTGGCTTACTATTACGGCAAAAATGGGAAATCTACACCTTTAAGGTAGTGGCGGCCATCTTCAGTAGTGCGGAAACTGAGGGAGCGGTAAGTTTTACCCGACCGGTATGTCCGTCACTGGAGGAATTTGAAGTCACCGTAATGGTTCGTTGATGACAGACAAAACAGGTTATACCATTTTAACTTTGAAATCGCGCGTGTAGAAATTGAATTACTTTTTAGTTGTTCGAGGCAAAAAGCTTGTCCCCGGCTTGACCGGGGACCTAAGCATAACCTTAGCTACGGTTATATTTTGTAACGAAGAACAGCTGAAAAAGAAACGATTAATTAGAGCTATTTCAAAGTTAAAATGGTGTTAGGTGTTAACAACGGTCGATGGTGTAATCTATCAACTGAATTACCACCTGGTCGTAGCGACCAAGTGAACGGGTCGTCCGATCTGACCAAATTGTTATAAAGACAGCCCCTACTTCATTATAGTCGGGGCGGTTTTTGCTTTCGGTATAAGATTTGAACAATTGTACCGTTTTTATGGTATGCAAATCCTTTTTTCACTTCCCTTGTTGGTAACATGGGGTTGCCTTCTCTTTTTTGGCGGCCTTTCTTCCGTGGCGCAGGAAATAACCGTTTCGCCTCGTACGGTACATGTGTTTGTTGCGCTTTGCGACAATGACAACCAAGGAATCGTTCCGGTATCCAAAAACTTGGGCAATGGCCAAAACCCAAAAACGAACCTGTATTGGGGTGCGTTATATGGGGTGAAAACACATTTTAAAAAAAGTAAGGATTGGGTATTTATACAAAACGTGGAAACCGATAATCCGAATATTTTAGAACGGATTCTTTTCAAACACAGCAAAACGGAAACCTATCTGTTGGCCGATGCCTACGACGGGAGAACTATTTACGATACCACTGTTGATTTTTTGGAAGCCTCGGCCGGAAATGCGGAACAAAAGATAGGGTATGGCGAAAAGGAGCTTTGCTTTGGTGGAGGCTCCGATCTGTTGGCCTATGTGGGGCATGACGGGCTTATGGATTTTGAACTGCGCCTGACCCTCGAACCTGCGAATGTCAAAAAGAGAGATGCTATTATTTTGGCCTGTGTAAGCAAAACCTTTTTTGAACCTTATCTAAAAATGGCAGGGGCAAACCCCTTGGTGTGGACTACCGGGCTGATGTCCCCCGAAGCATACACCCTTAAATCGGCACTGGACGGCTGGATATTGGGAGAAACCGACGCGTTGGTTCGCGAACGGGCGGCAAAAGGCTACCATACCTACCAGAAGTGTGGTATGCGTGGTGCAAGAAACCTTTTGGTCACTGGCTACTAATACCAGAAATGGTATAAAGGTATGCACAGCACGGGTTCCCTTTCCGGGGCGATAATATAAACACCTTACCACTTCCTAAATCACATACCGTAAATCCAATAGCACATTCCTAAGGACTAAAACGCGGCATGGGTAACGATTCGGAACCTTAAAACAACAGTTGAGCACAATTCCTGTGTATCATACTATGGGAATGGGGTACTATTGCCACATGTTATGCGAAACCAGTTAAAACTTATATCATGAAAAAAATAGTACTGCTGATCATTACCTTTCTTACGCTTGTCCACGGACTAAAAGCCCAACTGACCACCGAACAATGGCAAGAAGACCTGCACTTTTTGCAAAAGACAATACATGACGAGTATGCCTCCCTATTCGTAAAAACGACACCGACCGACTTTGATGCGGCGGTAGAGAGCTTACATGCGCAAATACCGGATATGGAGCCCCATGAAATCATTGTAGGGATGTCCCGCATTATCGCATTGTTCCGATACGGACATACCGATATCAGTTTTAACCAGAAACCGTACGATTTTCGATACCTGCCCATTAACCTATATATATATATATTCGGGGACGAGATACGCATACAGGGTACTGAAAAAAAGTATGAAAGCGCCGTCGGGGCCAAGGTGTTGGCAATCAATACGATTCCGATATCGGAAGCTGTGGAACGCATTCGCCCGGTGGTAAATAGTGAGAACGAACAATATTTTAAGGCCTATGGCATCAATTATCTGCGAATTCCAGAGGTACTGCATGCGCAGGGAATCATACAAAATTTGGATAAGGGAATCGACTTCACCCTTGAAAAAAACGGGACGGTGTTTACGGTTACTTTTTCTGCCTTGCCCAAAGGAGCATATGTTCCTACCACTCGGGGATATGTTTTTCAGGACGAGAATTGGGTGTCGGCACGAAAAAAGGATTCCCTACCACGATATCTTAAAAAATTGGATAGGGTGTATTATTCCGAATACCTACCAAAGGAAAAAGCACTTTACGTAAGGCACAGCCGAATCCAGGACGATACCGAAGAAAGCACTGCGGACTTTTATAATAGGGTTTTCGACTTTGTGGAAAACAACGAGGTGGAAAGGCTGATCATCGATGTAAGGCTCAATGGCGGCGGCAACAATTATTTGAATAGGAAGGTGATTACAGGTATTGTCGAAACAAAAAAAATAAATCAGGTGGGCAAACTTTTCGTATTGCTCGGTCGCCGCACCTTTTCGGCCTGTCAAAATTTGGTGAATGAAATGGATAATTACACAAACGCCATTTTTCTTGGAGAACCCACTGCCGAAAACATTAATTTTTGGGGAGATGCGCGACCGGTTGCGTTACCGAACAGTACCATACCGGTATACCTTTCCTTTGCCTGGTGGCAGGACAAACCGGTTTGGGAAAACGCCGAATGGCTTGCGCCGACGATGAAAATAGAGCCAAGTTTCCAGCAATATGTCGATAACCGGGATCCTGTACTACAAGCCGCATTGTCGTTCGATGCCCAAGGTTTTCAACCCAACCCCATGCAGTACGTAACCGATTTATACAGTGCCGGAAAAACTGAGGAGCTGGCTACGGAACTCCCCAAAATGATCCACGACCCTAGATACGGATTCGTAGACTTTGAAACGGAATTGAGCAAAAAAGGACAGCTTTTATTGAATAGCGGGAGAACAAGGGAAGTTCAGGCTTCGGTACAGGTATTTCACATGATCGCCCAACTTTTTCCCGATTCGGCAAGGGCATGGAAAAATGTAGGGGCAGCGTATGCCAGAACGGGGGCTGTTGATGAGGCTACCTCATTTTTGGAAAAAGCAATGACTATGGACGATGGCGCTATTGCCGTTGAGGCCCGACAATTGCTGAAAGAATTGAAATAATGCTCCCAATTAACCGGTAAACAAGCTAACTCATACCATAAAAAACCTGCTGGTTACAGCAGGTTTTTCTAGTCTATATTGATTCCTCTAAATCCATATCAATGGAAAAACAACAATCATTTAATGATGTCAGTGTTTGCGTTTGCATCATGAACATTGTTCTTTCATAACTCATAACTCATAACTCATAACTCATAAACCCTAGTACCTATAATACTCGGGCTTAAAAGGGCCTTCCACGGTAACTCCGATGTAATCGGCCTGATCTTTTTTCAGCTCCGTCAATTCCGCTCCCAATCGCGATAGGTGCAATGCCGCTACTTTTTCATCCAAATGTTTGGGCAACATGTATACCTGGTTCTCGTAATTTTCGCTATGCTTCCAAAGTTCGATTTGTGCCAAAGTCTGGTTCGTAAACGAGTTGCTCATTACAAAACTAGGGTGTCCCGTAGCACAGCCCAAGTTTACCAAACGCCCTTCGGCCAAAATAATGATATCTTTCCCATCGATGGTATACTTGTCCACTTGGGGCTTTATTTCATCTTTGGTATCTCCGTAGTTGCCGTTCAACCATGCCATATCGATTTCGTTATCGAAGTGGCCAATGTTACAAACGATAGCCTTATCCTTAAGTGCCTTAAAGTGTTCGGCCCGGATGATATCCTTGTTGCCCGTTGTGGTGATCACAATGTCCGCGTTACCGATAACGGTTTCCAATTTTTTCACTTCAAACCCTTCCATACAGGCTTGCAATGCGCAAATAGGATCGATCTCCGTTACCGTTACTATTGCACCGGCACCAGCAAAAGAAGCGGCGGTCCCTTTACCGACATCGCCATAACCGGCAACGACAACCCGTTTCCCGGCCAGCATGGTATCGGTAGCCCTTCGAATGGCATCTACCGCACTTTCGCGACATCCATATTTATTATCGAATTTCGATTTTGTTACCGAGTCGTTAACGTTGATCGCGGGCATCGGCAAAGTGCCATTTTTAACCCGTTCGTACAAACGGTGCACCCCGGTAGTGGTTTCTTCGGAAAGTCCTTTAATGGCCTTGGCCAGTTCAGGGTAACGGTCCAGTACCATGTTGGTCAGATCGCCACCATCGTCCAAGATCATATTCAGTGGTTCCCTGTCCTCTCCAAAAAATAAGGTTTGTTCGATACACCAATCAAATTCTTCTTCGTTCATCCCTTTCCAGGCGTATACCGGAATACCAGCTGCCGCAATTGCCGCCGCTGCATGGTCCTGGGTAGAAAAAATATTGCACGAACTCCACGTCACATCGGCGCCCAATGCCACCAAAGTTTCGATCAATACCGCCGTTTGAATGGTCATGTGCAAACAACCGGCGATACGGGAACCCTTCAAAGGCTGTTCTTGCCCATATTCTTCGCGCAATGCCATTAACCCCGGCATTTCGGCTTCAGCTAAATTTATTTCTTTTCTTCCCCAATCGGCCAAAGAGATGTCTTTCACTTTATAGGGTACATAAGGAACAGTTTCTGTACTCATATTATTTTTTATTTTTTACTTTCGTTGCGAGGTGCAAATGCCTCCTTTTTCGAACCGCAAAGGTACAAATTCTCTTAGGAAACGTATGCCCATTTATAAGACAATACAATTAAATTCCGCAACGGTCGTCTACGTATGGAAGATCCAAGAGTCTGAAAATGAGCTCGCAAAGGATATTGAGTTGACACCGCATTGCCAAAAGCGAATGGTGGGAATGAAATCGGAGCTGCATCGGAGAGGTTTTTTAAGTATTCGTCATTTGCTGGCCCGGGCGGGGTATGTCGATCATGACCTGTATTACGATTCGAACGGAAAACCCCATCTTAAGGATGGTAAGCACATTTCCATTACGCACTCCTATCAGTTTACCGGTATCATTATCGGCGATACCGATGAAGTAGGTATCGATATTGAAAAACAACGGGATAAAATTTTGCGGATTGCCCATAAGTTTACGCCGGTAACCGAATATCGAACCCTGGCCAACTCGGATGCCCTGGTGCGAAAACTGACCATTGTTTGGGGCTGTAAAGAGTCGTTATACAAAATTTATGCGGAGCCTGGGCTCAGTTTTTTACAGCATATCGACATCAAAGATTTTGGATTGGAAAGTGGCACGACAACGGGGGAAATACGCTATAAGGGAAAGCTTTCCGGATATCGTATCCATTTTCTGGAATTCGAAGGTTTTACCTGCGTGTATGCCATCGCGCAATGAATGTAGATGCCCCACAATTATCCCGGTTTTGAAGCAGTTTCGTGCCGTAATAGATTTTCTAATACATAAAACGGGATTATGTATCTTGTCCCTTGAAAATGCAAAGTTAACAGCTAAAAAAACGGCCCAAAACGAGTTCAATATTTGATATTTTCAGAACAAACCCATATACAAGAACACCATGGATATTTCCGTAGCGCTTACTTTTTCGCCGCTTCAAGACGATTTTGAAGAACACATCATCCGTTTCATACAAAACCTTCGGGCATCCGGTCTTACCGTTCTCGAAAATCCGTTAAGTACTCAGGTTTACGGCGAGTATGATGCGGTAATGGCAGTACTACATACCGAAATAAAAACGGCTTTTGAGTTGATGGACAAAGGGCTGATGTACCTTAAAATGGTGAAAACCGACCGAAGTACCTATGAACCCCATTTTTGATTTTTTTATAGACGCCTACCGAGGAAAGGAGAACTTCGTCATCATTTTAGAGGCAATCGTTTTCATTAGCGGAATTGCCAGTGTTTGGTTCGCAAAGCAGCAAAACATTTTGGCGTATCCGACCGGATTGGTGGCTACGGTGATTACGGTGTACCTGTTTTTAAAAGATGGGCTGTTGGGGGATATGATGATGAATTTTTATTGGTCCGTAATGAGTATCTACGGCTGGTGGAACTGGAGCAGAAAGAAAGCGGGCGAAACATTGGTGAAAGTTACCCGGACCAATGCCAGGGAAAAAAGCATCGGTATTCTGTTGTTTTTTGGGACCATCCTTTTCAACTATGCCGTATATCGTTTTTTTGAGTACGACATTGCGCCTTCAAACTATATCGATATGGTAACGTCGGGTATATTTTTTACCGCCATGTGGTATATGGCACTTAAAAAGTTGGAAAACTGGACACTTTGGATCATAGCCGACTTGATTACGATACCCCTATATGCCTACAGGGGTTGGGGAATGCTTTCTTTTCAATATGTTATATTTACTGTTTTGGCCGTACAAGCCTACCTGTTATGGAAGAAAAGTATCGACAAGAGCCTTCAAACATCCTAAAAATCGTTTTATTCGGTCCCGAATCTACGGGAAAAACGACCTTGTCGAGACAGTTGGCCGAATGTTACCGTACGGAATGGGTCCCCGAATACGCACGGGAATACCTGCAACGGAAATGGGACAAGGAACAAAAAGTGTGTGAGCCAGAGGATCTACTTCCCATTGCGGCAGGTCAAATGCGATTGGAAAACGAAGGAACAAAAAAGGCAAATAAGGTACTGTTCTGTGATACCGATCTGCTGGAGACCAAAGTATATTCCGAAGCGTATTATGTTGGGTATTGCGATCCCGTTTTAGAAAAGTATGCGCTCTTGAACACTTACGACCTCTATTTTCTTACGGGTATCGATGTGCCTTGGGTTAAGGACGACTTAAGGGACAAACCCCTCGAACGGGCCAAGATGTTCGATTATTTCAAAAGTACATTGGAAAAGTATCAACGTAATTTCGTTACTTTAACGGGGGACAAGGAAACACGCTTGGCAACCGCAAAAACACATATCAATAGATTATTACGAACAAAAGCAATTTAAACACATGCAGTTTTCAGAAACGGATTTAAAACAACTTTCCGAAAAAGGGGTTAGCAAGGAAAAGGTAGTTGATCAAATTAATACTTTTAAGGAAGGCATCCCTTTTGTTCATTTAGAGGAACCGGCAATCGTCGGCAATGGTATTTCACGATTTTCCGATACAGAGGGGGAAGCACTCGTTGCCGCTTTTGAGGCAGTTGCGGCCGGGTCGGACCTATTAAAGTTTGTACCTGCCTCCGGGGCCGCTTCGCGAATGTTCAAATCCATGTTCGCGTTTTTGGAAGAGTTCGATGTTCGTAACGAAACCTTTGAAGCCTATGTCCAAAGAACAAAAAGAACGGATGTGGAAACATTATTGGAACGCCGAAAAGAAATGCCCTTTTACCGCAACATACAGGAACGGATAGCGGGGAAAACGATGTCCGAGGATGAAGAGAAATATCTTTTTATTAAGGAAATGCTTTCCGAAGAGGGATTAAACTATGGTTTTTATCCAAAGGGGCTACTGCCCTTTCATTCCTACGAAAAGAAAGTGGTTACGGCTTTTGAGGAACATTTAAAGGAAGGGGCCCGTTATGCGGAAACCAACGGAAAGGCCTCCTTGCATTTTACGATATCGCCACAACACGAACTGTTGTTCAAACAAGAATTTGAAGTGGCCCGCGCGCGGGTACATCATCGGACGGGAATCGATTTCGATGTTGACTTTTCCTTCCAAAAGACCGCCACCGATACCATTGCGGTAGACACGGACAACAAGCCCTTTCGAAATACCGACGGCTCGTTGCTGTTTCGCCCAGGCGGTCATGGAGCGCTCATAGAAAACCTGAACGACCAAAACGCCGATGTCATTTTTATCAAAAACATCGACAATGTGGTTCCTTCGCGAAATCTTGCAGCGGTCGCCCAAAGTAAAAAAATATTGGGAGGAGCGCTTTTAAAGGTACAACAGCAAATTTTTGAATATGCCCGTTTGTTGGATTCTGGAACACCGGATGCCACCGCACTGATCGAAATCAAAACATTTTTGGGCTCGGAACTCAATGTGCGTTTTGCCGATAGCTTCGAGCATTTTAGTCTCATGGACCAAATAAAGGTTTTGAAAGATAAAATGAACCGTCCGATCCGCGTTTGCGGTATGGTAAAAAATGAAGGGGAACCCGGTGGTGGACCGTTTTGGGTGAGAGACCAAAACGATAACATATCGCTTCAAATCGTAGAATCCGCCCAAGTGGACATGTCCAATACGGAACAGGTGGGGATATTAAAGGGTTCTACCCATTTTAATCCTGTAGACCTTGTGTGTGGGGTAAAAAATTATAAAGGGGAAAAATACGACCTGCTCAACTATGTTGATGCCAAGCTTGGTTTCATTACCGGAAAAACAAAAGAGGGACGCGAGTTAAAGGCATTGGAACTTCCCGGTCTATGGAACGGTGCAATGGCCTTTTGGAACACCATTTTTGTTGAGGTGCCCACGGTGACGTTTAACCCGGTAAAAACGGTAAACGACCTTTTAAGGCCTTCGCACCAGGGCGAATAAGGATTTAGCAATCGCGCTTGTCAACATCGAAAGGGCGCTAAAGGTGTATAAAAATTACACACATATCGGGAAATTACACACCCTTATACAGCGAAAGGCATTTCTTTAATTTGTTTAAATAATTGAAAATCAAATACTTGAATATGTTTTGAGCTAGTGTTGACGATTGGCATTGTTTTCTCTTTACCTAGAGCGAAACATAGAATCATTGTAAATCTTAAACACATCAAAATGAAAAAGGTATTATTAGTAGCGGCTTTAGCGTTTGGAACGTTGACCGTATCAGCACAAGAAGAAGCAACAGAAGCAGTAGCGACTACTACTGAGGTAGTTGAAGCACAAGATGCTTTCGCCGAAGTAGCATTGGAAGAACTTCCTGAAGCCATTACAGCTGCTTTGGAAGCTGCCCACCCAGGTGCTACCATTTCCAAAGCATATGTGAACGAAGCGGCACAATACAAGTTGGACGTTACCAAAGAAGATGGTGAAGCGGTAGAATTGTACGCCGATGCCGAAGGCAACTGGATCGAAATGTAAGTTGTTACAACCTACAACACTATAACCCGAAAGGGTTGAAAATAAAAGGCCCCGACAGCATATAGCTGTCGGGGCTTTTTTGTGTTGCCGGCGTTTCAAAAGGCAATACGGCCCCAATATCCATACTCGCTTCACAATGCGATAGGTTTCCGGGAAGCCAATACAATATTTCAATATAATCAAGATGCCACCTATCCGATAGGGACGATCAAATTACAAAACGCGGCGTATGCTACGAGGGAAGTTCCTGATACCATTTCAAAGGTAAAATGGTATTATTTCGTTTATATCGTCTAAAGAGAACTTTCTTTTAGGAAACCGGATTATGGGCGTACCCTAGGAAATCGGTATTACCATCGAGATATAAGAGGTGCTTTTTGATAACCACTGATGAAAGAACGGTTCCACCGATCTGTCCGGGTGGTTTTGGAACGTGTAGCTTTTATACGTTTATACACTATGGTATACAGAATTACACACCGAAAATAGCAACATGAAATCGTAAGATGTTGATATTCTGATATTTGTGTTAGTTTTAAATTTTGGTATCATATTTTCTATAGGTAAAGGGAATTCTATAATTAGAAAAACACATATCATGAAAAAAGTAATCTTAGTAGTAGCTTTAGCCATAGGAAGTTTAACCACATACGCTCAAGAAGCGGACGCAGTAGAAGCAGTGGCCACAGAAGCGGTTGCACAGGACGATTTTGCTGAAATCGCTGCAAGCGAATTACCGGAAGCGGTGACTGCAGCGGTAACAAAAAATTATCCTACTGCCACTATCGATAAAGCATATGTAAATGAAGCAAAACAGTTCAAATTAGAGGTGTCTTTGGAAGACGGTACTGCCGGAACCTTGTATGCCGATGAAAATGGTAACTGGATTGAAATGTAAGTAATAACTTGAGTTATTTGTTTTGTATCAAGTTGGTTTGGTCGGAGAGGGGTCTTATGTAAATAGGGCCCCTTTCTATTTTGTATCGGTTTGTGCACCTTCGTAGTATACAGGCTTGAATGCACATAAATTTGAATGGATATGAAAAAATGTCTACCGGCTTAACCCTATCCGAATAGGGTATATGGCAACAATACATTGGTCACGGCATCACTACGGTATTAAAGGTGAAGGCCGTTTTTTTATGGCCATTATTGATCGGCCCTTGAAAGGCCGGATGTAATGCCAGAAAGGGTTTGTAAAGGTTTCGAGTGGGGAATTCCTACTTCTTTTAAGAAAATTTTGGGCACTTCTCAACTATCAAGGGTTATTTTTACGTACATACAGACACAAAGACCCAAGTATGCCAAACATCTTGATCATCGAGGACGATGCCGCATTTTGTCAAATGCTGCAGAAGTTTCTGACCAAACATGACTATCAGGTGCAGACAAGTTTTAGTGCCCCCGATGCCAAAAAGAAGTTTTCCGAAACTTTTTTTGACGTGGTACTGACCGATTTGCGCTTGCCCGACTATGATGGCATACAATTGCTTACCGATATAAAGGCCGTAAATTCAAATACCCAGGTTATTCTAATGACCGGGTATGCCGAAGTCGCCACGGCCGTAAACGCGATGAAAAAAGGAGCTTATGACTATGTGTCCAAGCCCTTCACTCCCGATGAGATCGTTCGTGTAATCAAAAATGCCCTAAGAGCGGAGCCTGTTCTGGCCGAGGGAGGTAACGAAGAAGCTGCCGTTGTGCTTTCGCTTCCAAAAGAAGAGGAGCAACAAGAGCACGTTCACGAAAAAACGAATATTGTTAAGGGTACCAGTGAGGCATCCCTTAAACTCTACGAATACATCAACTTGGTGGCACCTACCGATATGTCCGTTCTTGTCACGGGAGAAAGTGGTACGGGTAAGGAGGTAACGGCAAAGGCGATACACGATTGCAGTAAACGAAAAGAACATCCATTTGTGGCCGTGGATTGTGGAGCCATTCCAAAAGAGTTGGCGACCAGTGAGTTTTTTGGCCACATCAAAGGAAGCTTCACCGGAGCGGTAGAAGATAAGATCGGAAATTTTGAGGCTGCCAATAAGGGCACCCTTTTTTTGGATGAGGTAGGAAATCTTTCCTATAACAATCAAATTCAACTACTTCGCGCATTACAGGAACGAAAGATCAAGCGGGTAGGGAGTACCAAAGAAATTGTGGTCGATGTACGTATCATCACCGCTACCAACGAAGATTTGACCAAAGCCGTAGAAAAGGGTACGTTCAGGGAAGACCTCTATCACCGCTTAAACGAGTTTTCAATAGAAATACCGTCGCTTCACGATCGCTTTGAAGATTTAAAGGCTTTCGCCGAACATTTTTTGATAAAAGCGAATCGGTCCTTAGATCGAAATGTTACGGGGTTTTCCCCATCCGTTTGGAATGTGTTCAAACAATATCACTGGCCGGGCAACCTTCGGGAGCTTCAAAACGTTATCAAACGTTCGGTGTTGTTGACCACCGGAACGATGGTAGAAATAGAGGTGTTGCCCCAAGAAGTAAGACAGCCATCAGTAAGTACCGTGGAAAAGCAATTTTCCAAATCCGAATTTGAGAAAGACCGCATCATCAAAGCGTTAAAACGAACCAATTTTAACAAATCGGAGGCTGCAAAACTGCTTCAGGTAACCCGAAAAACGCTCTACAACAAGATCAGCCATTATAAATTGGACTTGTAGCCATACGTTTCCTGAGCGCGGCTACCAGATGGTCTGTTTGCTCGAGCAGCACTGCTACCGCTTTGTCCAATACCGCAGATGCTATTTCTCCTTCCTTTAGATGCTCCAATCGTTCCAATTCGGGAATGCAGGCCGAAGCTTTCAATTGTTTGAACATGGGCAACATCCGATGGGCCACATTGTTTATTTGTTTGAAATCGCGGTTGGCCACAGTCTCTTTCAACAACTGAACATTGGTAGTGGTGTCCAACAGAAATAGTTGCAATACCTCATGAATAGCGTCTTGGTTGGTCCCTAAGAACGAATGGATGATGTCAAGGTCGTACAGCTGGTTTTTGGTCGATGGGACACTGGTCTCCGTCGGTTCGTCTTTTGTATCGATTTCACCCAACTGTAGGCCCAAAAGCCTGATCATACCAATAAGTTCACCCTTTGAAAAGGGTTTCTGTAGTACTTGGGCAAACCCTAAGGACGTGTAAGCCTCGGTTTCCAGGTCTCTCCTTCCTGTCATGGCAATGATCGGTTGGCCCGTATAGTGTTTGTATTCCCCTTCCTGTAAGCGTTTTAAAACTTCGAAACCGGTAATTTGGGGCATTTGGATATCGGTCAATACCAGGTCGTACGCCAAGTGCGTATCCTTTTCTACCTGTAGGAAATTTGAGAACACATGAGTGGTTATACCGATACTTTCGGCCATCTCCCGAAGCATGCGCAACAGGGCGCTGTCGTCATCCACGATAAGCATACGTAGTTTTGGCATCATGTAGGGGGCCTCAGCTTTGGGCGATACCTTTTCCTTGGAAATCTCCAAGGGAATTTCAAAGGAAAAAGTGCTACCTTGGCCTACTTCGCTCTGTAAATGGAGCGATCCCCCAAGGAGCTCCGATAGTTTTTTGGAGATGGTCAGTCCAAGGCCATACCCCCCGTACTTTTTCTCGGTAGTTTCGTCGGCTTGCGCAAATTCCTTGAAAATGGCCTGCTGCTTGTCTTTTGGAATGCCGATTCCGGTATCGGTCACGTTGATTTGGGCCCGTATCTGTTTTCCCTTTCCGGAAATGAAAGCATCGATTTTGATGTGTCCTTCCTCGGTAAACTTAAAAGCGTTTCCGATAAGGTTCGTCAATATCTGTCGCATACGGAACGGGTCCCCCAAAACGGGTTGCCCCAGCGCGGGATCGATTTCTAAAAATAGCTGTAATTTTTTGTGCAGGTGAAGGGCCTGAAGGTTTTCGGCCGTTTCCTGTATCAGGTGCGCGGCGATAAACGGAACTTTTTCAATATTCAGTTTACCGGCCTCCAATTTAGAGAAGTCCAAAAGGTCGTTGACCAAATTTCCGACATATTTCGAAGAGGATTTTACATTTTTCAGATAACGCTGCTGCTTGTCGCTTAGCGGGGTACTTTCCATAAGATCCGTATAGCCCGTAATGGTGTTCAATGGGGTGCGCAGATCATGGCTTACGGTAGAAATCAATTGTTCCCTACTTTTTAGGAGCGATTCGGAAAATTTCTTTTCTTTTTCCAGTTTTTGCCGATAGGTCTGTATGCGCCAAAAGTCCCTGTTGATCAAAAATGTAAATAGGCCCACGACCAAAAAACCCAGTACCGCTGCGGAACCGGCCAAACGGATACTGCGGCGTAATGCCGTTTTTCGTTGGGCGCTTTGGGCATAGGTATTCGAAAGGACCTCTTGTTCAAAATCGGCGATGATGGAATGTAACTGTTGCGATAGTTCCAGATCGTTGCTATTGATTTCACGTTCTTTTTGGGCCAAAAAGCGCTGGTTTTTCGCATCTTTTCGTTTGGCTTCTACCAAAAGGCTTTTCGAAGCGTTCAAAACCGAATCTATCTTTTGGGAATCGGGAACGTCAGCACTATCGGTAGGAATGTTTTCGTTCAAATAGGTGACCCAATCGTCCAAAACCTTTCGTTCGTAACCGGAAAGGCTCTCCGGATTCGGATGAATGTCATAGGCGGTCAGTTTCCCGAAAGACGATTCCATTTTCCGGAGTCCTTTGAGCGCATTGTCAATAGAGCTACTGGCACGGTTCTTTCCCAATAGTTCACGTAGTTCATTACTGTTGGCGACTTTCTGCCGCAATAAGGCCCGAACACTGTCCAATTGTGCTTTCTGCTGTGGCTGGTTGGAAATGGTACTGAGCGTATCGATTTCCAATAGTATGGTGTCGATTTTAGCGGAATACGCGTTAAAACTCTCTTGGGTATTGTTCTGCTGCGCCAGGTTCGATAAGCTTTCCGCTTCATACAGGTCGGCCACCAGCGCTCCCGTCTTTAACAGTTTTACTCCTGTTTTGTCGTCCATTTCGTTGTAGACGATTACCCGTAGTTCGGTGTAAATGAAATATCCGGCCGTCAAAAATAGAATCCCGAGCACCAAATAGCTGAAAATAATCTTGAAAGTGAACCTGCTCTTGGATTTTTCCTTCATATTGGCTATTATAAAATAAGTACAAAGTAGCGCGGTTGCCCGCCGTAAAGAAGTTTCAACGCTTTTCGTTTTAAACGAAAACCTACGCTTTTGTTTCCTTTTCGATGCTCCTTAAAGGAGTGTAGCGCCGCTTTACAACCAAAAGGTCAAAGAAGGCATAAGACATCGATTTCGGTTCGCCAAAAAACATAAACAACTTCCGTATATAGATACGTATCAGCGGGCCATATTGTTTATCGTTAAGCGTTAATATTTTTGAGGTATTGTTAGGGCGCTAAAAATTTCGGTATTACATTTGCGCCATCTCAAAGGGGTGCTTTTATTGTGAAGGTGAAAAACACGGAACGATAACGGCTGAGATTATACCCAATGAACCTGGGCGGGTAATGCTGCCAAGGGATGGCGAAAGCCACTATTTGGAATTACAACGGTCTTTAATTGGCCAAAAATCATGTTTAATTTAGAATAATGACCCCTTTTATTCGTCACTAATTATTTAGTACGAATGAAAATGCACTATTCAATTTTTGCAAACGCACCTGCTAGGTGCGGCAAACTTTTTACCGAACGGACAAGTTCCCGATTTTTTAAAAACCGATTACTGACGCTTCTTCTGTCGTCGGCCGCTATTGGCAGTATGTCGGGCCAGGACCAAACACCGACGGATTCCCTGGAAGGCAAAAAGGTGGTACTCGATGAAGTTTTTGTATCCGCCATACGGGTGACCAATGAAACGCCGGTTACCTTTTCCAACTTTACCAAAGAGCAGTTCGCACCAAGAAATTTGGGCCAGGACATCCCTATTTTGATGAATTTTTTACCCTCGGTGGTCACCACTTCGGATGCTGGTGCCGGGGTAGGGTATACCGGGATCCGGGTTCGGGGCAGTGACGCTACAAGAGTAAACGTCACTATCAATGGCATTCCCTATAACGACTCGGAATCCCATGGAACCTTTTGGGTAAACATGCCCGATTTTGCCTCCTCAACAGAAAGCCTGCAATTGCAGCGCGGCGTAGGAACCTCCACCAATGGTGCGGGTGCCTTTGGGGCCAGTTTAAACTTATTGACCGATGCGGTTTCCGAAGAGGCCTACGGCCAGATTTCTTCCTCCATCGGAAGTTTTGGAACCTTGCGGAACAATTTAAAGTTCAGTACCGGGTTGCTGAACGAGCACATCGAGCTTTCCGGGCGTTTGTCCCGCATCAATTCCGATGGCTATATCGATAGGGCACGGGCCGATCTTGACGCGTATTTTTTACAAGGGGCCTACAAGGACGACAAACGGCTGATCAAAGCCCTACTCTTCGGAGGGCATGAGATTACGTATCAAGCGTGGTACGGCATCGATCGCGAAACGCTCGCGACCGATAGAACCTTTAATCCTTCGGGTATTTATACCGATGACGAGGGTAACACGCAATTTTACGACAACGAAGTGGACAACTACAAACAAGATCACGCGCAGTTGTTATGGAACGAAACACTTTCCGATCGTTGGAACGCCAATATCGCTTTTCACTATACCCGTGGTCGAGGGTATTTTGAACAATTTCGAGAGGACGATGATTTTTCCACCTATGGGTTTACGCCATTAACGGTAGATGGAGCCGAGGTGAATACCACCGATTTGATCCGTAGACGTTGGCTCGATAACGACTTCTACGGAACCGTTTTTTCATTGAACCACCGTAACGATGCACTGGACCTGATTTTTGGTGGGGGGTATAACCGTTATGAAGGAGATCATTTTGGGCAGGTCATCTGGGCGCGTTTTGCTAGTGATAGCGAGATTCGAGATCGTTATTACGACGATTCTTCCAAAAAAACCGATTTTAACCTGTATGCAAAAGCCAATTATGGTCTAAATGAGCAATGGAGCCTGTTCGGAGATCTTCAGTACCGGACCGTCGGGTATACGGCCAACGGAGAGGATACCGGTATTGTCGATGATACCTTTAACTTCTTCAATCCCAAGGCAGGACTTACCTATGATCTGAACCGGAACAATAACTTTTATCTTAGTTACGCCGTGGCAAACCGGGAACCCAACCGGAACGACTACGAAAATGGAAATCCAAAGCCGGAACGGTTGCAGGATATCGAGTTGGGTTGGCGCTACGTGTCCCCAAGCCTTCAGGTAAATACCAACCTCTATTATATGCGGTATAAGGACCAATTGGTATTGACCGGGGAACTTAATGATGTAGGGGCCCCGCTACGGGCCAATGTTGGGGATAGCTACCGCTTGGGACTGGAAATAGACGCGAACATTACCTTTAGCGAACAGTTTCAATGGCGACCCAATCTCGCATGGAGCGACAACAGAAACATTGATTTTGTTTTCGAAAGGGACGGGGTGCTTCAGAACCTCGGAAACACCAATATCGCGTTTTCGCCCGGTCTGGTCATCGGTAACTGGTTTACCTACTCCCCATTGCAAACCTTGGACGTTTCCTTGTTGTCCAAATATGTGGGCAAGCAATACATGGGCAATATCGATTCCGATAACTCGGTGTTGAAGGCCTATTCCCAGTTGGATGTTAACGTACAATACCTGTGGGAGATCAATAGGTTTGTGGACAGTATTACCTTTTCCGCCTTGATCAACAATGTAGCGGATCAGGATATTGTTTCCAATGGCTATTTTTTCACCTTTGACGATGATTTTTCGAATCCCGGAACGGTTACTACCGTCGAAGGGGCAGGATTTTATCCTCAGGCGGGACGAAACTTTTTGGTAGGGGCAACGATACGATTTTAAAAAAAAGACATGAAAGCATTATCCATAGCGCTGGATTGGACCCCGAACACGAACCATAGTGGTTTTTTTGTGGCCCAACAACAAGGCTTTTATGCCGAGGTAGGCCTGCAGGTAGACATTGTTTCGCCACAGATGGACAATTATAGTACCACACCCGCCAAAAAATTGGAACTGGGGCAGGTCGATTTTGCCCTATGCCCGTTTGAGAGCGTCCTTAGCTATCGCGTAAAAGAAGCCCCTTTTGATGCCGTGGCCATCGCAACCCTTTTTCAAGAGGACCTCAGCGCCATCGTTACCTTGTCGGAAAGTGGCTTGGAACGACCGAAGGATTTGGATGGCCGTAGCTATGCCTCCTACAAAGCACGGTATGAGGATGCCATTGTTGCCGCAATGGTGAAAAATGATGGTGGAAAGGGGGAGCTAAAATTGGAGTATCGCGATAAATTGGGGATATGGGAAACCCTGTTGACCAAAAAGGCCGACGCTACATGGGTATTTATGAACTGGGAGGGGATACAGGCACAAAACAGGGGCATTGCCCTGAACGCCTTTCTGCTATCGGATTTTGGCATTCCTTACGGTTATTCCCCTATAATAATGGCCGGAAAAAGTGCTGCAGCCGCCTCCACCAAAGAGTACCGTCTCTTTTTGGAGGCTACTCGAAGAGGCTATCTGTACGCCGCGGAACATCCTAAGGAAACCGTAGCCCTGCTTGCCCCCTTATGTTCCGAACAGGACGGTGATATCGACCTGATGCAAAGCCAACGGTACACGGCCCCTTTTTATGGGACATCCGAAACCTGGGGCCTTATGGAAAAGGAACGGGTACTGTTATTTTTAAATTGGTTGGCCGAGAACGGACTGGAGAAACACCGTTTTTCCTTTGAAGAAATCGTTTGGGACCTGCTTCGGGATCCAACGAAGTAATACCATTTCAAAGTTAAAATGGTATACGTTTACCCCTTAAAAAATTCTTCTTTTCCGTGTATACCTCAAAATAAAATATAGCCGTAGCCAACGCAATGTTTAGATTTTCTTTTTCGCCTACACAGAAAATCCCTGTTTTTATTTATGTATATTTCTTTCGGAAATGATATAATACCAATTGCTACGGTGGATTTTCACAAATGGTATTGCTAAAGGACGAAACCATTTGGCTGACCATTGACCCTATAGGAAAATTGTTGGAAAACCATAAATAGAGACGCAAAATGTTGCGTCTCTACGAATAATTAAAATGGGCAAATACAAAAACAAATACCGCACAACGACCACCCGTTTGCCTAGCTGGGATTATGGTGCAAATGCCCTGTATTTTGTAACCATTTGTTGTAAAAATAGAATCCATTTTTTTGGAAACATTTCCAAAGGGGCAATGCGCCTATCCGATATAGGCGCAATGGCAGAAAAATATTGGTTAGAAATTCCCCAACATTTTCCGTTTGTGGTATTACACAATCACATTATTATGCCCAATCATGTACACGGTATTATTGAAATTGCCAAAACGAATGATGATAACGCCATTGTAGGGGCGCAAAATTTTGCGCCCCTACCGTCACCAATAGCAACGTCACCGTTGTCACAATCACCACGCAAAAATCAATTTGGGCCACAATCAAAAAATTTGGCATCCATTATCCGTGGGTTTAAAATTGGGGTTACCAAAAATGCACGACGCATACGTCCCGATTTTGCATGGCAATCCCGTTATCACGACCACATTGTCCGCAATCATCGATCTTATGCGCGCATTTCAAATTATATCATTACAAATCCCACCCGTTGGAAGGAAGATAAATTTCATACCACATCTAAATTATGACAGCAAAATATGTATGGATACAGCAAAAAACGTTTTACGAGTTCATATATGTCCTTGCCGTAGATTATGAGCCAAAAGCAAAAGGAACGCAAGAGTTCTTTAAAGTAGTATAAAACAAACTCATTTAAGCAGTTACGGGAAGTACGGCAACAGAAATTGTTTTATTTTCGACCCTAATCACCAAAGTAAATTGGCATAATACATAAACCAGGTTAAAAAGCTAATTTTAAGAAGGAAAAAGAACGGGAATGCCTAAAATAACTTTGGAGACAGCCATAAGCGCGGACATCCATATCGTTTTTGATTTGGTACGTAGTATCGATTTGCATAAAATTTCTACGGCGAACAGCGGGGAGGAGGCCATTGCCGGAAAAACTTCGGGTCTTATCGAACTGGGGGAAACAGTTACTTGGCGCGCAAGGCACCTTGGTGTTCGGCAGACGCTTACCTCTATGGTTACCGCCTTGGATTCCCCTAGCTATTTTGCCGATGAAATGGTCCGTGGTGCTTTTAAACGGTTTTTGCACGAACACTTTTTTACTATGGAAAATGGGGTTACGCTCATGGTCGACGTTTTTCACTATACCGCTCCTTTGGGGGTGCTGGGCAAGTTGGCCGATCATATATTTTTAGAGCGCTACATGACCCGGTTTTTGAAAACACGCAATACCATTATCAAACAGTTTGCGGAGTCGGAACAATGGAAAACCATTCTTTAATATGAAATGAGCATAAACTTTTTTAAGCATACCCTACCGAGATGATTAAAATAAGTTTATGCGAATTACTGAATGTGCAGAAATTTTTAGTTTATTCATTTACAGTAAACTACAAAATTTTAAACAGTTGAAATGAGCCATAACAATTTTTGATGCCAACCGAAATGATTATTGGCGAATTACATCTGACCATTCAAAAACAATAAATATAAACAGATGAAACTACTTTTGCTGGGTGCTACGGGAAGAACGGGTAAATGGGTCTTGAAAATGGCATTGGAAAAGGGCTTTCGGGTAAACGTTTTGGTACGGGATGCTACCAAGGTAGGGCCGCAATCAAACTTGCAGGTGTTCGAGGGTTTGCCTGCCGAAAGGGATGCGGTTTTAAAGGCGGCCAAAGAATGCACGGCCGTAATTACGGTGTTGAACATCTCAAGGACATCCGATTTTCCTTGGGCGCCTTTACGTACACCCAAAACGCTGCTCTCCTCCACGATGGAAGTGCTTGTTACAATTTTCAAAACGGTAGGAATTAAAAAGGTAGTGGTCTGTTCTGCTTGGGGCGTTGGCGATTCCAAAAAGGATATTCCTTGGTGGTTCCGGGCGACCATCGATCATAGCAATATCAAATATGCGTATGCCGATCACCAACGGCAAGAAGAAATCGTGCGTAGTTCCGATATCGATTGGACCATTGTGCGGCCCGTTGGCCTCACCGCCTCCAAAAGTGAAAAACAAGTTCGGGTGACTCACGGAAAACGTCCAAGACCACGACTCACAATCGGCAGGAGGGCATTGGCGGAATTTTTAATCGTGGCATTGACCGAAAAAACGCTACGTTTAAAAACGATAACGGTATCGTAAAAGAAATGTGGATTGCTCGATAAAATTGTAGGGACTGCCAAAAAAACAAGACGCTTATGGAGAACGAAGCTGGAATTGTGCGATGGGGCATTATTGGTTGCGGGAAGGTAACCGAGGTAAAAAGTGGCCCCGCCTACCAACAGACCAAAGGATTTGAACTTAATGCGGTGATGCGCCGGGATAGTGTAAAAGGAAACGATTACGCAAAACGGCACGGAGTGCCCCGTTATTTTTCAGATGCCGATACACTGATACATACACAAGATATTGACGCCATTTACATTGCTACGCCCCCGGATACCCACAAAAAATACGGCTTATTGGTGGCCAAAGCAGGAAAACCCTGCTGTATCGAAAAGCCGATGGCGCCTTCTTATGCGGATAGCCTGGCCCTATATGAAGCTTTTGAAAATAAGGGAGTTCCCCTTTTTATTGCCTACTACAGGCGTTCCTTACCACGGTTTATCCAAGTTAAAAAATGGTTGGACGAAGGGGAGATCGGAACGGTAATACAAGTCCGATGGCACCTCTCCAAACCAGCTTCGGATTTGGACCGGTCCGGCGCGTACAACTGGCGTACCGATGCCAAAATCGCGCCCGGCGGCTACTTTGACGACCTTGCCAGTCATGGTATCGACTTGTTTATGTACTTGTTGGGCACCATTAAAACGGCACAAGGGTATACCGCAAACCGTTGGGGCCATTATTCGGCCTTGGATACCGTAACGGCTTGTTGGATGCATGAAAATGGCGTAATGGGAACGGGGAGCTGGAGTTTCGGGAGTCACGAACATCGCGATGAAGTGGAAATAATAGGAAGTAAAGGAGTGCTGCGCTTTTCGGTATTTCACGAGCGACCGTTGGTTCTGGTCAACCAAAACGGGAAGCGGGAGCTATTGGTTCCCAATCCCGATCCTATTCAAAAATACCATGTTGAAAACATACAAAAACACCTCTTAGGGTCGGCCGTGCATCCATCATTGGGTGCTTCCGGGTTGCAAACCAGTTGGGTAATGGATCAAATACTCATAGGCAACCGGCCGTTGGGGTCTGCCGTGCCCTAATTAGTGACGACGACCACACCCCCGTTAAAGGTGGTCCGATATTCCAACATGTCGTAATAACGGTTTCCATCGTCCGGGCGCGACAATTGCTGACCGGTAAATAGGCTGTATTCAAAATCTTCACAACTGCACAGCGCGGTCTGACCCGTAAGTTCCAGGGTAGAACATTCGTTCGGTACGTGGTTCGGGCAACTCGCCTCAAAGGCGCGAAACTGATCAAAACCGACATTGGTCACAAATACCCCTCGGGTTCCCACACCATTGGCGCCGACATAGACCGCATTGCCGGTATTGGTCAACGGACTGTATAGCGGAAGGCTCAAATTGAGTTCAAAACGGAAACCGACCTCTTGCAAAAAAGGGTTTCGAATACCGGGGTCGTCATCGCAGGACAACAGCGTTATTAAGGCACAAATGGCACAAATTTTTTTCATGGTCACAGTCTAAAGATACCGCAACAAAGTTGAACAAAAAATATGTATATTTGCGTTAAATCCTCTCTAAAAACAATGCATCGCATCGTAGCAGTAGGGGATTTTCTTATTGAACTCGATGGTATTGTCGTTCGGTGCCAAGATCAACGGTTACGAGGCTTTATTGTAAGGGCTATGGTTTACCGATTTTGGGTTTCGGCAGTTTGAATGACGAAGTTATAGTGCCGCTGCCGATATCCATGGGCGAGAAACGGTTCAAAAGAGCTCAAAGAACACGTACAGACTTTAAATTGTTTTGAAAGTACCGCATTGCGCGGTTTCACGATCTAATTGGTTCCATCAAACTTTTTATCCTGCCTCAAGTTGAAGCAACGCTGGCAAGATGCCCGTTTGAAAAAGAACAAAAAAGATAACGATTTTTAAAAAACGGTACTGTTCGTTCATTTAAACAAGAAATTATGAGTAAGGTATCCTATTATACGGCCGAAGGGTTGAAGAAGTTAAAACAGGAGTTGGACCATCTGCGCGATGTGGAGCGACCTAAGGCTTCACAAGCCATAGCTGAAGCGCGCGACAAGGGTGATCTATCGGAAAACGCGGAGTATGATGCCGCAAAGGAGGCCCAAGGTCTCCTTGAGATGAAAATCTCCAAAATGGAAGAAACGGTATCCAATGCCAGGTTGATCGACGAATCGCAATTGGATACCTCAAAAGTATTGGTGCTATCGACGGTAAAACTTAAAAATACCGGCAATGGTATGGAGATGACCTATACCTTGGTTGCGGAGAGCGAGGCCAATTTGAAGACAGGTAAAATATCGGTAAGTTCGCCTATCGGAAAAGGGCTGTTGGGAAAAGAGGTCGGGGATACCGCCGAGATTACCGTCCCAAACGGAACCTTGAAATTTGAAATTCTAGAAATAACCAGAGCGTAACGTTTCCCTGTTCCGTTCAGAACATACCACCGATGGCCACAATTTTCACCAAAATCGTCAATGGGGAAATTCCCTCTTATAAAATCGCAGAGGACGCGCATTTTTTTGCTTTTTTGGATATAAATCCCAACGCTACCGGTCACACCCTATGCATACCAAAAAGGGAAGTGGATAAACTCACCGATCTGGATGAAGAAACCTATCTCGGGTTAATGGCATTTTCGCGTAAGGTAGCAAAGGCACTGGAAAAAGCAATACCCTGCCTAAGGGTGGGAATGTCGGTCATCGGTTTGGAAGTGCCGCACGTACATGTACATCTGATACCTTTGAATAGCATGTCGGACGCCACATTTCAACAAAAAGTCAGCTTAGATCGGGAAGCCTTCGAGTCCGTTGCGGCCAAAATCAGGGGCGCACTGGAATAATGTCATTTCAAAGTTAAAATGGTATAAGGCCCTCCATAAAGAGGTATGCCGCACCGGCAACGGCAAACAATAGCAACAGCAATACTGCATAGAACAACTTGGTAAACCGGACGGCGCTTTTTTCGGGAACCGCCATTTTTTGGTAGTAGTTGAAAATACGTTCGATATCGTCGGTCCACTGCGCGGGGTATATCGTTGATCCGCACTTGTTGCATTTTATCTGATGGGTAACTTCCGCGGTAATCTTATGATACATGCGCGAGTACAAATGTTTTTGATAAAAGTGTAGCTCAAGTTCCTGATTAAAACATTCAGGGCAGTGGTTTTGGATTGCCGTCTCCTTAATGGTCCGTAATTTCTTTTTTGCCATAGTGCTATAAATGTACAGTGATGACCTCAGGCTACGATTTGCAGACTTACCTGCATGATGGTGCCCTGTTTTCCCGAAGCGTATACCTTTACTTTGCCGTTGTGGTATTCCTCAACAATACGTTTCACCAAAGAAAGCCCAAGTCCCCATCCTCTTTTTTTTGAGGTGACCCCAGGGTTGAAAATGGTCTGATAGTCGCTCCTGGGAATCCCATGTCCGCTGTCGGATACTTTTATATGTACGTAATTATTGTCCTTTGCGATTTCGATGCCTATTTTTCCTTTGCCGCGCATGGCGTCGATACCATTCTTGACCAAGTTTTCAATGGTCCATTGAAACAGGGAAGGGTTCAGTAGTACCGCGGTTTCCTTTATATGGGAATCAAAAGAGAAATCGACCAATTTTGAACTGCGCAGTTTTAAGTAATCAAAGGCGTTTTTTGTTTGTGCGACGATATCGTGTTTTTCCAGGTTCGGTAGCGATCCGATTTTTGAAAAGCGTTCGGTAATCGTTTCCAAGCGGGAAATATCCTTTTCGATTTCCCGTGTAATTTCGGGGTTGATGTTTTCGGCCTTCAAGAGTTCGTTCCATCCCAATAGAGAGGAAAGCGGTGTTCCGATCTGGTGTGCGGTCTCTTTGGCCATGCCTGCCCAAAGTTTATTCTGTTCCGAGGCCTTGTTCGTTTTAAAGAAAAAGAAAATGACCGTTGCAAATAAGAAAATGATCAATAATAGGGCCAAGGGATAGTACTTCAACCTATTGAGTACTTCCGAATTGCCGTAGTAGAGGGTAGCGAGTTCTTCGCCCAGGTAATCGATAACAATGGGGCTGTTTTCAATGGTAAAGGTCTCAATGGCCTTTTGTATATAAACACTGTCCTTGGCGCGTTCCTTGGGTATGTTGTGAACCTTGGTGGAACCGTCTTTATCCACCAAGATCATAGGTGTGGAGGTGTTGTTTTGAAAAATTTTTATGGGCAGCTCACCAGGGTCCGCATCCAACGGGGCTTGCAATAGTTCGGAATGCGCAGTGGCCCATATTTCCATTTTATGCCGCTCTTCCTCCTTAAATTTCTTAAAAAAACTATTGGTATTCCATAAAATGAGGCTTACGATAACAAAGGATGCTATAAGCAAAATAAAATTGGAAGTCTTTTTTTGAGGACTGAAATTCATCCAAGGAATGTTATCGGGCGTTTAGCCTTTGTTATAACGATTATCTTCAAATATAGCGCAATTTGATGTAATCCGAAGCCAGGGGGCCGAGTTGTCCGTTTCGTTCCAAATGGGCAAAGCAATAGCTATGAAGACGTCATAAAGGGGCGAAATATGTACCTTTATGGGATGTATACAAGTATGACCACTATTACCGTTGGCGATGTGCCTACCGCCAAATTACATGGATATCTGTTGGGGGCGATCGGCCCTAGGCCCATCGCTTTCGCAAGTACCGTAGACGTCGAAGGGCGACCGAACCTATCGCCCTTTAGTTTTTTCAACGTTTTTAGCGCGAACCCGCCCATTTTAATTTTTTCGCCGGCGCGGCGCGTACGCAACAACACCGTAAAACATACCTTGGAAAACGTGAAAACGGTAAAGGAGGTCGTTATCAATATCGTCGATTACGCCATGGTACAACAAATGTCGTTATCCAGCACGGAATATCCGGAGGGGGAGAACGAGTTTAAAAAAGCCGGGCTTACCATGCAAACTTCCGAATTGGTGAAGCCATTTCGGGTGGCGGAGTCCCCGGTACAGTTTGAATGTAAAGTAACAAAGATCGAGCCCCTGGGTACCGAAGGTGGTGCGGGCAATCTGGTGTTTTCCGAAGTACTGAAAATACATGTCCGAACCGACCTGCTAGATGCCGAAGGAGGAATTGACCAGCATAAAATCGATCAAGTAGCGCGTATGGGGGGCAATTGGTACAGTAGGGCCAACCAAGGAATGTTCGAAGTACCCAAGCCGCTTTCTACATTGGGCATAGGGGTCGACCGAATGCCCGCGCATATCCGATTGAGTAAAACCCTTAGCGGTAATGATCTTGGGCTGTTGGGAAATATCGAACGGTTGCCAAGCAAGAAGGAAATCGAGGATTTTGTAGCTTCGGATCATGTGTTACGCGGTATTTTGAGCAGTGACGATAGGGCGCAACTGGAAGCAAAGGCCAAAGTATATTTGGCAAAACAAGATGTAGAAAGCGCCTGGAAGGTATTGTTGGCGAAGTAAACCCTTGTGTTCCGTTTAAAAGGACTGTTTGGGTCGGTGCCCTAATGCGGTACTATATCTTTTCGGAACACTGTTTCCGTCTATTTTTCTTTCGCAATTTCACTGCTTTTCCCAAGTATTAACGTGCTGTTGTTGCCCCGGAAATCTATCGGGTACCGTTCTTGAAAAACGGCTCATAACTTGTCCTGATTTTGTTAGGTTGCTAAGGTGATTACCCATACATTTATTCCCTTATAATTTTAGTCATATAATTCATAGTCATGGAAGTAGAAGGAAAAATTAAACTGATCGGGGAGACCCAAACATTTGGAAGTAACGGATTTCGAAAAAGAGAATTGGTCGTCACCACCGAAGAGCAATATCCGCAACATATTATGGTCGAATTCGTTCAGGACAAGACCGACTTGTTGAATAGTTTTACCGTAGGTCAGCCGGTAAAAGTAAGCATTAATCTTAGGGGCCGGGAATGGACCAATCCGCAAGGCGAAGTAAAATACTTCAACTCTATTCAAGGATGGCGGATCGAAAGTTTGCAACCCGCTGGAGCAGGACAAACACAGGGCATGCCCCCTGTGCCACCAGCAGAAGCTTTTGAGCCTGTGGACAACTTGAACGAGGAAGATCACGACGATTTACCGTTTTAAGGGTTTCAACACATCCCAAACAAATTTTAAAAGCCCCAAAGGTTCCGTACCACTGGGGTTTTTTTGTGTTTTTGCGTATCTTTAAAAGAAAAACACGCTTTGAAAAACGATCGGGAAAAACGTTCCATGTTCTTTCTAAACGATAGGCTGGAATTCCCACCAGTAGCGCTGGCCAACGAAGAAGGACTTTTGGCCGTCGGGGGCGACCTGTCCCCGGAACGACTTATTTTGGCATACCAGAACGGTATTTTCCCGTGGTTCAATGAAGATTCCCTTATCTTATGGTGGAGCCCGGATCCCCGAATGGTGTTGTTCCCGGAAAACATCCGAATATCAAAGAGTATGCGCAAGGTGCTGCGCACCAAGCAGTTCGAGGTAACTAAAAACAGTTGTTTTGAGCGCGTACTGAACGCCTGCGCCGGTATGAAAAGGGTGGGCCAGCAAGGTACTTGGATTACCGAGGATATGAAAAAGGCTTATCTCAAACTACACGAAAAAGGGTTCGCCATTTCGTACGAGGTATGGGAAAACGGTGATTTGGTGGGAGGCCTCTACGGTATCGGTCTAAAAAAGGTGTTTTGTGGGGAGAGCATGTTCAGTACGGTTACCAATGCCTCTAAAGTCGCTTTTATTTATCTGGCACAGGAACTGCAACAAAAAAAATACACCCTTATCGATTGTCAATTGTATACCGAACATTTGGCCAGTATGGGTGCCGAAGAAATACCGCGGGACCGGTTTATTGAGATGCTAGAGTCGTAAGATCAACGAAGCGTTGATGAACATAATGTTTTCAGTTTCATTTGTGTAGTCTTCGAGCCGGTAGGCGATACCGGTCTGTATGCGGATGCCCGAGTCGATAAGGATGCCTAAATCCAAATGGAAGCGCTGATCGTATTGTGGGCCAGCATTTCGGGTGACGCTCAGTAATGCTTCCGTAGCGGTGACCAAATAGGTTTCGCCAACATCCAATTGTTCGCCCTGTAACGGAAAATCTACTGCAAAGCGGTACCGAAAACGATGAACGGTACGCGAGGTTTGAATACGTTGTTCACTGCGAAACCGTTGCCCGAAACGCACCACATTGGGCTTAAAGGTGAGGTTGTACTGCTGGGTAATTCGGAGTTCGTTTTCACGGTCTGACTCAAAAGCTTTTCTAAAACGGTATTGGATCCCTAGGGCCAAACTTTGGTCGTCGGTCAGTTTAAGTTTGGAAAAATGGGCCACATCTATTTGGCGGGAACGTAAGGCATAGGCATCATCGTCATAAAAAAAAGTACGTGTCGACAGTTTAAAATTATGGTCGTAGTTACGGGCAACCTTATAATTCACCGAAACATCGGGTTCTATAAAGCCGGTAAAGTTGGATTGTGCGCTAAGTGTTGCATGGAACCAGAAGAGCGCAACACAAAAACACGCTGCCGTTCCGAGGCGAAAATGAAAGTTACCGAACGTCATACATTCTTAATACAGCACGTGATCATAGTTGGGAGGAAGTGATTTTCTCATGTTCTCAAAATTGCCATCGGCATCAAAAACGATTTCGTATTGCATATACTCCTTGTCCTTTTTTCCGGAAACGATAAATTCGTATTTTATGGTAGGGAGCATTAGATTTTGAAATGCATTTTTAATGGTTTTTTCAGGGTTTTCGGTTCCCACGGGATATTGTTGTTGCATGCGTCGAAACCGGTACTTGCTAAAGGTGCTTTGCAGGTAATTGGTAATGTTTGAAAAGCTTTCATCGGGAATGTCGACAACCTTGATCAGTATTTCAATATCCTCCAACGTACCGTCCTTGTCGAATTCCACACTATACCGTAAACGGTCTTTTTTAAACTTGACCTCATAGCTGACCTTGGCGCTATCGGTTTCCCTATAAAATCGAATTTTTTTGGCGTCGACCATTTGTTCGGCCACGTGGGCCAAGGCATTTTCGGGAAATTGGTTTTTTCGAATGCGGTGCTCCCGTTCATATTTGTTTTGTGCCGTTCCCGTAAAAAAGGTCAGCAGAGCAATGGTAAGAACAAAGTGGTTCATATTTTATAAACTATTTTGTTTTGAAGATTGTGAAACCAAGAATACTCATCTAATGGTTCAAATGTAACGTTGAAAGGGCGGTTTCATTTCAAGACCGGGTCATTTTGTCGGATTTCCGAATATCGAAAACAGCTTGTTTCATGATCGTTGACGATACCCACTGCTTGCATGAACGCATAAATTACCGTACTCCCTACAAATTTAAAACCTCTTTTTTTGAGGTCCTTACTGAGTTTATCGGATAGCGGGGTAGTGGCCGGGGCCTCTTTGTAATTTTTTACTTCGTTGTGTATGGCTTTACCGCCCACAAAGTTCCACAAGTAGGTGTTAAAGCTCCCGAACGTTTCCTGTACTTTTATAAAAGCTTGGGCGTTGGATACGGCCGACCGTACCTTTAACTTATTTCGCACTATTCCGGCATCCTGTAGCAAGGCCGCTATTTTCTTCTCGTTATAACGCGCTATTTTTTTATAATCGAATCCGTCGAAGGCGCTTTCGAAATTGTCCCGTTTTCGCAAAATCGTTATCCAACTAAGGCCTGCTTGAAAAGTTTCCAGTAACAAGAATTCGAACAATACCGCGTCATCGGTTACCGGACTGCCCCATTCCGTATCGTGATAGGCCTCATATTGGGTATCGCCGACACACCAGCCACATTTTTTTTGTTTCATTGGTCTTTGACTGTTTTACGGTAAAGATACTTGAAACTTTTAAAGTGGTTTTGCGCAATGTTAGCATTAGAAAAGTTCCGAACGGTTAGCGCCTGTGGTAAGGCTCACCGGAACCAAACGGTTCTCAAACATCAAAAATGGACACTTTCGGAACGGCTTAAAGCCTTCAGGAGGAACAGAAAATTAACATAGGGTTCGTTACGAACGGTCCAAATAATCTTTCACCAAGGGCATCGGTACCAATTTGGCCTTGAGCGTGGGGAACAGCTGAAAAAAGTCGAGACCATCTTCCCTGCGCAACACCAGTCTGGTAATGCCATCTGACCCTATTTCACTGCTCTCGATGAGCAGTTTGCTTCCAAAAACATTGATGTGGTTGTTCATTCCGTCCCAATCGTTCAAACCGCCAAGAACCGGAAAAACTTTTTTGCTGGGGAGCTTGATAAAATTGGAGCCGGTGTTCGAAGCCGTCGCTACTTCCTGAAAAGCGTCTACAACCAACATTTGTTGCTGTGCAAAGGAGGATGCCGTGAATGCGAGAGCAAAGAGTAAAATGTAGCTTTTTTTCATAGGAATAATTTTAAAACAAAAATAAAGGGAAATGAAGGGTTGAACAGTATTACTTTGGTTAAAAAATAGTTAAACTGTCAATATACGATAGTAATGCTATTATATTTGCGTTCGTACAATGAAAAAACAATGTTATGGAACAGTTGTTACAGTCTTTAAAAATAGGGATCAACGAAAAAATTTATGTAAAGGACCCGCAATCTTCTGCCTTGGGCAAACGCATTGTGGAGGAAAGCATTCTAATGATCAACGATATGGGATTCGAGAGCTTTACCTTTCGTAAACTCGGGGTGCACATAGGGTCCAACGAAAGTTCCATATACCGGTACTTCGAAAACAAGCACAAGTTGTTGCTCTATTTGACCTCATGGTATTGGGGCTGGTTGGAGTATCAATTGGTATTTGCCACTAACAGTATCGCCGACCCCAAAGAGAAACTTCAAAAGGCTATCGAAATCGTTACGAGGGCGACCAAGGAGGATTCCGCTTTCTCCCATGTAAACGAGGTGTTGCTCAATAAAATCGTCATCAATGAATATTCCAAGTCCTACCTGACCAAGGAAGTGGACAGTGAAAACAAGGAAGGTTACTTTGTTATTTACAAACGCTTGGTCGCTCGCATCAGTAAAATGGTCGAAATGGTGGATGGCGATTATAAATTCCCGTCCAGCCTTGCCAGTACCATTTTGGAAGGATCGTTGCACCAACACTTCTTGATAGATCATTTTACGTCCTTGACGGATTGCCATGAACATTTGGCACCTACCGAATATTTTACCGATTTGGTATTCAATTCCCTAAAAATCGATTCTAATGGCTAAAAACATACTGACCGCTTGGCAACGGCTGCTCGGCATGCTCAAACTGGACAAGAAAGACGTAATGCAGGTGTTTTATTACGCTATTTTTGCCGGTCTGGTAAACCTTTCCCTGCCCTTGGGCATACAGGCGATCATTAACCTGATACAGGGGGCGCAGGTAAGTACCTCATGGTTCATGTTGGTAGTTTTGGTAACCATGGGCGTCGCTTTTGCCGGGGTATTGCAATTGATGCAGATACGGATCATTGAAAATATCCAACAGAAAATTTTTACGAGGGCCTCTTTTGAGTTCACATATCGATTTCCGAAAATAAAGATGAGCGAGTTACGGGATTACTACCCGCCCGAACTTGCCAATCGATTTTTTGATACCCTCAACGTACAGAAGGGCGTTTCCAAATTGCTAATCGATTTTCCGGCGGCATTGTTGCAGATCATTTTTGGTTTGCTGTTATTGTCGTTTTACCACCCATTCTTCATTATTTACGGTATTCTGTTGATCGTATTGATCTACATCGTATTCAAGTTTACCATACAACGTGGATTGGACACCAGTTTGTCCGAATCCAAGGGAAAATATAAGGTCGCGCATTGGATACAGGAGGTCGCCCGTTCCATTATCAGTTTTAAACTTTCGGGACGCACCAGTTTGGCATTGGAGAAAAGTGATCGGTTGGTACATGGTTATTTGGAGGCGAGGGAAAGCCATTTCCGGGTGCTGGTACTGCAGTTTATCCAAATGATAGGCTTTAAAGTACTGGTTACCGCCGGACTATTACTAATAGGGGGATTATTGGTGCTGAACCAAGAAATGAATATCGGTCAATTTGTGGCGGCGGAAATCATCATTCTTTTGGTAATCAGTTCCGTAGAAAAGCTCATTCTTGGCTTGGAATCCTTCTATGACCTTTTGACTTCTTTGGAGAAATTGGGCCAGGTGGTCGATAAGGACTTGGAACCACAACAAGGCGAAAAGCCTTTTGAAGAGTCCGAGGCATTTACCGTAGAATTGGAAAAAGTGGTATACCATGTGCCGGGGACCACACAACGGATATTGGACGGGGTGTCGCTTTCCATTACGCCCAACTGTTCCATTTTGATCAACGGGGACAACGGATCGGGAAAATCGACCCTGTTGAACTTGGTTGCGGGTATTATTTCGGCGGACGAGGGCAGCATTTTCGTGAACGGTAGGCGGTTGGAAAACCTAAATCTGAACTATTACAGAAGCCACGTAGGGCAGTCTTTGAGCGGGGAGTCCCCATTTGAGGGGACCCTATGGGAAAACATCACTTTTGGAGATAAATCGGTAAGTGAGGCCGACATCTACTGGGCCATAGAGAAGTGTGGGCTTTCCGATTTTGTTAAAAGGCAGCCCAAGGGGCTACAGACCATAATCTATCCCGAAGGAAAACAGATTTCCTACACCACCGGAAAAAAGATCGTATTGGCCCGAAGTATTGTCAAGCGACCGCGAATGCTGCTATTGCGTAATCCATTGGATCAGTTCGATGAAGTGGAGGCGTTACGGATCATGAAGTTTTTGGTGAATCCCGATAGGCCGTGGGCACTGATCGTCGTAAGCCAAGACCCGAAGTGGTTAACCCAATGTGGGCGTATTTTAACATTGAAAGAAGGTAAAATAACCAACGATAAGCAGTAAGCTATGTTGAACATATCAAAAAATAGTGTACATAAAAATGTGGATCTGTCAGGCTACCGTTCTACCGAAAGGGTGTTTCATGCACGGCACTTCCGTCATTTTAACCGGTTCCTCAAAGTTTTTACCGTAATCGCCGTTATCATGTTGTTTCTACCTTGGACGCAGAACGTGACCGGAAAGGGTTTTTTGACAACCCTTACCCCTGGGCAACGCCCTCAGACCATACAATCGCCGATTCCCGGTAAAATAGAGAAATGGTATGTAAAAGAAGGGGATTACGTTAAAAAAGGGGACACCATCCTGTTTATTTCCGAAATTAAGAACGAGTATTTCGATCCCAACCTCGTACAGCGTACCGGACAGCAGATCAGGGCAAAATCGTCCGCGGTACAATCGTACGAAGGGAAAGTGAACGCACTTCAAAACCAGATCGCCGCCCTAAGCAACGAGCGTTCGCTAAAGTTGGAACAGGCACAAAACAAATTATTGCAATCGCGTTTGAAGGTAAAAAGCGATAGCATTGATCTGGAAGCGGCAAAAACGAACATTAAAATTGCGGAACGCCAGTATGAGCGTACCGAACAGTTGCAGGCCGAAGGATTAAAGGCAGTGACCGATGTTGAGGCCAAACGGTTAAAACTTCAGGAGACCCAGGCCAAACTGATTTCCCAGGAAAACAAGTTACTGACCGCCAAAAACGAAGTGATCAATGCCGAGGTAGAGATCAATCGTGTACGGGCCGAATATGCCGATAAAATTTCAAAGGCCCAAAGTGATCGCTTTACGGCCCAATCCAATCAGTATGATTCCGAGGCACAGGTGACCAAATTGGAAAATGAATTTACCAATTATGAAATGCGGAACAGCCTGTATTACATTAAGGCGCCACAAAATGGATTTATCAACAAGGCGCTCCAAGGCGGTATCGGGGAGACCTTCAAGGAGGGGGACGCCCTGGTAGGAATTATGCCCGCCGATTACGATATGGCGGTAGAGACCTTTGTAGAGCCGCTGGACCTTCCTTTGATGCACTTGGGCGAAAAAGTACGGATTCGGTTCGATGGTTGGCCCGCGATCGTTTTTAGCGGTTGGCCCAATGTGTCATACGGTACCTATGGAGGCGAAGTGGTCGCCATTGAAACGTTTATAAGCGACAATGGAAAGTATCGTATTTTGTTGGCACCAGATCCCGAGGACCATCCTTGGCCAAAGGACATTCGCGTTGGTTCCGGGGCGAATACCATTGCCCTGTTGGAGGATGTGCCCATTTGGTACGAACTATGGCGACAGTTGAACGGTTTCCCGCCGAATTACTATCAACCGGAAGGCGCTAAAACCGAAAAGTCAAAAAAGAAATGAGAAAAACCCTTGTCATTTTCTTTATCGGCTTGGTCGGTACCGCCTTTGGCCAAGAACTGGACACCCAAGTGCTGGAGTTTAAGGAGTACATGGGGTATGTGAAAAAGTTTCACCCCATAGCCAAACAGGCAGGCCTTGCCATAGATGTAGGGCAGGCGAGTTTGATGAAGGCGCGCGGCGGTTTCGATCCAAAAATAGAGGCCGACTATGACCGAAAAGTATTTAAGAACACCACCTATTACGATCGATTGAACGCCACCTTTAAAATACCGACCTGGTATGGCGTTACTTTAAAGGGGAATTTTGAACAGAACGAGGGCGATTTTTTAAATGCCGACGAAACCCTTCCCACCGACGGGCTTTACAGTGCAGGGGTGTCCGTTTCCGTTGCCCAGGGACTTTGGATCAACAATAGAATGGCCACGTTAAAACAGGCCAAATTGTTCCGGGAGCAGAGCAAGGCGGACCGCGACCTTTTGGTGAACCAAATCCTGTACGAGGCATCGCTCACCTATTTCGAGTGGTTACAGGCGTATCAGGACGCGCAGGTATTCGAGCAATTTTTGAGCAATGCCGAACTGCGGTATAGGGGAATACAAAAGAGTGCCCAAGTGGGCGAAATTGCCGCAATCGATACCGTGGAGGCCAAAATTGCGGTGCAAGATCGGGCTTTAGGGTTAGAGCAGGCAAGGGTACGTTTGGTGAACAAAAGTTTGGGACTGGCCAATTTCCTTTGGCTAGGCGATAATATTCCCGTAGAGTTACAGCCCAATATCATTCCGGATACCGATTTGGAAGGCGATATCGATACCACCCTTGAAATACTGGGAAAGCCTTTGGACAGCTTTTCGATTACCAATCACCCCAAGTTGAAATCGCTCGGTTACAAAATAGATGGTTTGGCAGTGGAAAAACGGTTAAAGGCGAACAAGCTGTTGCCGAAAATTGATCTGGAATATAATTTTTTGACCGAAACCCCGGAAAGCATCAACGCCTTTCGCACGGAGCAGTATAAAGGAGGCATTAATTTTGAATTCCCCTTGTTCCTTCGCAAGGAACGGGGCGACTTAAAGTTGGCCAAACTAAAACTACAGGATGCACAGCTCGATTTTGATTTTGCCGAAATAGAGATCCGCAATAAAATTTTCGCCATATACAATGAGTTGGAATCCTTTCAGTCGCAGAACCAGTTGATCTTCGAAATCGTGGATAACTATGGAACCTTGTTAGCTGCCGAAGAACGCAAATTTAGTTTTGGGGAAAGTTCCCTGTTCTTGATCAATTCCCGCGAAATAAAACTGATTGAGGCACGGTTAAAACAGAATTCGGTCCAGAACAAATATTATACTACCAAGGCAAAACTCTTCAATAGTTTGGCGGTCAATCCGGTCGACCTTTAGGTTTGAAGTAATTTAAACTTTTTGGTTGGGGCCAAAAATGAACGCTTTTGTGATCTTATGAAGCTATTTTTTAGTAGTATCGTTTAAATTACGGTATTCAAAAATGGCAAGGTCAGGATGCAAAATGCGACCCCGACGTATCAGGGCTAGATAACAAAAAGGTTGAACCACTTCAGTAAAAACAAATAAGCAATGGCATCTGAAAAGCAGGATAATGCGCAGTTTAATTTACGACAGATGTCCAAGGATGTATTTTTTATCCTGACGGGCGTATTGAGCGCCGCTTTCGGGCTGGAGAGCTTTTTGTTTCCGAACCGTTTTATAGATGGCGGCGCAACGGGCATATCCTTGTTGGTCGCGGAGGTTTCCGATCTTTCCCTGTCCTTGCTGATCGTATTGGTGAACATTCCCTTTATGTTTTTGGGTTGGCGGGTAATCGGAAAAATGTTCGCGCTCAAGACCACCGTGGCCATTTTACTTTTGGCCCTTACCTTGGCTACCGTTAGTTTTCCGGAGGTCACGCAGGATAAACTTTTGGTCGCGGTTTTCGGAGGGTTTTTTCTAGGAGCGGGTATCGGGTTGTCCATTAGAGGAGGAAGTGTTCTGGATGGCACCGAGGTTTTGGCCATCTATCTGAGTAGAAAACTGAGCACTACCATTGGCGACATTATTATTTTGGTAAACATACTGGTCTTTATGGCGGCCGCCTACCTATTGTCCATCGAAACGGCCCTATATTCTATGCTTACCTATTTGGCGGCATCAAAAACGCTCGATTTTGTAGTAGAGGGTATAGAGGAGTATACGGGAGTGACCATTATCTCCAAATATAGCGAGGAAATCCGGTTGATGCTCATTGAGGTTATGGGTAGGGGAGTAACTATGTACGACGGAAAGGGCGGTTATGGGAAGGAGGGAATCCATAACGATTATGATGTGCTGTTTACCGTAATTACCCGTTTGGAAATTCGACGCCTGAATATAGAGATCACGAAAATAGACCCGAAAGCGTTCGTGGTCATGACCAAAATAAACGATACGCGAGGGGGAATGATCAAAAAGAGGGTGTTGTAGGTCCTACTGTTAATATCCCTTATATGCACCATTGGTGTGTTTCCTGTCTTCCTATTACATGCTGGCGTTAATCTTTCGCTACTTTTTTAAACTACATTTTAATAGTAAAGCTATTAAAAGTGATAGTTTAACTATTGTTTAACGGAGTAATGCTTTTGTTTTCATGCTTCCCGTCGTATTTTTGTATGCCATTCTAAAAACGGTTAACAATGGCCAAAAAAAAGCATATCGATTTCTTTGAGGAGATGGGTAAGTCCCTGGAGAAAACTCCGGGGAAAAATGAAGTGGTAAGCGTGGCTGCGGGCGATATGTTTAAGTTAAAGGAACCGGCCAACCGATACTACGAGTTCGTACATTACTCCCTCAATTTTATGGGACATCGTTTGGAAATGCTACAGCAACTTTCAGCGATACGGAATGTCACGGTCAAGGTAACGAGCATCTTGCGCATGAAGGATGGCAATCACTTTTTGGTACTGATGAAGACCGATGGGAGCCCATTTTTCGAAGGTGTTTTGAAAGTGTTTGCAGAAAAGGAACAAAGCATAAAAAATCATGAAATAGTACCATTAAGTCTAGAAGAAAAAGCAGCGATTAATATTGAACTTTTAAACAACAAATAAAGATGACAACAACAAAAAATACATTCGTAAGTATCGTTTTAATGGGGACACTGGCCCTTTTTCCCGATCCAACCTTGGGCAACGACAAAGAGGAGCGCAACGCGCAGGTCGAAAACAACGAAAGATCGGAACAAAATGTTTCCTTGGATTTTGATCACTACCTATACCTTCCCGAGGATTTCAATCCCTATTCGGGAATGCAGGTTATGGTCGATTCCATAAAAGTGATCGAAGTAGCGGAAGAAGTAGCTTTGGGTTTTGACCATTACCTGTACCTGCCCGAAAACTTCAACCCTTATTCGGGAACCATTTGGGATATGGAGCAGATGAAAACCGACCAGAACGAGATAAGCACCGACCTAGGATTTGACCATTACCTGTATTTGCCGGAAGGCTTTAATCCTTATCAAGGAATGGTATTTGATATCAGTGATATAGAGGTTAAGGAGTATGAAGAAATGGAATAGTGTAGGTCGGCATTTAGGTGCTGTCCATTAATAAATTTCACCATTTCCAAGTTAAAAAGGTATTGGCTGTGCTACGAACGTTCCCGATGTTATTTTTGGGAACGTTCTTCCGTTTGTGGTATAACATTAGGGAAGTCTTGGGCCACGGCAGTTCACTGTATATGTTCCGAGGGAGAACTCAGGATATTCAGGATACGTAAATAGGATTGGGACATCTATTTTTGTATTGTAGACCCATGAGGGCATAATCTGTAAGATTTGCGATGGTTTTCAGACTACTACAACAGTAATACCATTTCAAAGTTAAAATGGTATAAGACAAAAAATAGGGTAAACTAATAGCTTTGATACAAATGGAACATACAACCGAAGCGTTGATAAAGAAGGGTTTGATAACGGCCATGTCATATTCCGAATATCGCAATTTGGTCAGCACGTTGGCCCAAAATGGTAAAACGACGGGATCAGAGCAGAAAGAGGCCTTGGTCAATTATACGATGTTGAACGATCGTCGGATGAGGCGATGGGACAAAACGCTCAAATTTGACACGGAAATAGAAGGAACAATAGCCTCGTTTAACAAGCAGGTGACTTGGTTGGTATTTACAGAAAGCTGGTGTGGCGATGCTTCGCCATCCTTGCCGGTGATGCATAAAATAGCGGAGTTGAACCCGAACATCACCTTCAAAATACTCCTCAGGGACGAACATCCGGAGCTGATGCAGCGTTTTTTGACCAATGGCGCGCTATCGATACCCAAACTGATCATGATCGATGATGTTTCGGGAGCGGTAGTTAACACCTGGGGTCCCCGTTCCAATGCGGCAACGGCGCTTGTAGCGGCCTACAAAAAAGAACATGGAACATTGACTCCCGAATTTAAGGAAGACCTACAGGTGTGGTACAATAAGGATAAGGGTAAAAACGTTCTGGACGACCTAACGCGCCTTTTGCTGGAATAGATAGGTAATGGTCCCTTTTTGGGTAGCTTTTGAGGAAGAATTGAACTTCGCTTTTAACGCATATGCAATGGCATTATCGACAAGGCATCCGTTGGAAGTACCACTACTTTTTTGATTGAAATCGGCCTCGGTAACATTTCCCAAAGCATCTACTTGAATGTTTACTACTACTTTGCCACCTTCGATACAGGTGTAAATTGGTGGGGGCAATCTGTAATTGTTACGGTCTACCAAGGAATACGAAACGGACGTTCGGCGCTTCGCCAAATTATTGGTAAACTCCTTTTTCTCCGCTTCTTTTTCGCCTAACAATTGTTTTTTCTCTTCCCGCTTTTTGGCCAATTCCCTTACGCGTTCCGCATATTCAGAGTCCGTCACCATATCAGAGGGATCCCCATCTTCAGCACTTTCGGCGCGTTCCTCCATCAATTCCTCCAAAGTCTTTAGCGGTTCGGGATTGCCATAGCTCGGTTTGGCAGTTTCATTATAGGCCAAATGGCTTTTTATGGATTCGGCTTGCGCCATCTCTTCCAAGCGCTCTTTTTCTTCCAATAATTCCTCGATATCCTCTTCCGCCAATATCATCTCCACAACATATTCGTCCTCCTCCGCACGCTCCTTGCCCAAACTGATGTTGAATGCTACCAGTATGATGTTTGCAAGGGCGAACAATGTAATCAAAAACGATAAATGTTTGCGGTTGAGACTCATAATGCTATAACCTCAATTTCTAAAAATTATTTTAATTATTCGTTGAACGGAAGCTTTGTCACCTTTATTTGGCAATTATTGTGCCGTTCCAAGTAGATTTTCAGCAAAAATTAAGGGGTCTAAGGCTTTATTTACGTTGTATTCCCCTATTTTGGTTCTCCTTAGGGTAGACAAATGTCCGCCGCTATCCAAAGCTTTCCCAAAATCGTGGGCCAAGGAGCGGATGTAGGTACCTTTTGAACAGACCACCTTAAATTGGATTTCCGGCATGTCGATAGCCGTTATTTCAAAGGAGAACAACCGTACCGTTCGCGTTGGTATTTCTACCGCTTTTCCTTCCCGTGCGTATTCATATAGTCTTTTCCCATCCTTTTTTAAAGCGGAAAAAATTGGTGGGCGTTGTGCGATTTCCCCAAGAAAATCCTTTGTTTTTTCATGGATGGCCTGCGGGCTAATATGGTCCGTTGGAAAAACCGCATCTACCTCCGACTCCAGATCGTAAGAAGGGGTAGTCGCGCCTAGGGTAATGGTGCCGGTATATTCCTTTACCTGTCCTTGAAGTTCGTTTATCTTTTTGGTGAATTTTCCGGTACAGATCAAAAGAAGTCCGGTAGCCAAAGGGTCCAACGTTCCCGCATGCCCTATTTTAATTTTTTTCAGGTCAAACTTTTTTCGGATCGCCCACTTTAACTTGTTCACCGCCTGAAACGAGGACCACCCCAGTGGTTTATCGATCAACAACAATTGGCCATCAAGAAAATCGGTCTTTGTCATCAGACTACGGTTAAGGGACGTACAAAGTAATGGAGCAATAGCAGGGCGACACCTACGATGATCCGGTAGTACCCGAACAACTTAAAACCGTGTTTGCTCAGGTATCCGATAAAGGATTTTATAGCAAGCAGGGCTACCAAAAAGCCCACTACATTTCCGATGATCAGCAGGTTTATTTGGTCCGAGGTCAAGGTAAATCCGGCATTGTAATAGTCGTAACTTTTTTTTAGGGTAGCTCCCAGCATAGTGGGTACCGCTAAAAAAAACGAAAATTCGGCGGCGGCGGTACGGGAAAGTTTCTGGGACATTCCCCCGACGATACTGGCGCCACTGCGCGATACGCCCGGTATCATTGCCAAACACTGAAAAAAGCCGATTTTTAAGGCGGTTAAATAGGAAATTTCCGTTTCCTCGGCGTCTCCGAACCAATGGTCCACCCGGAGCAATACTATACCGCCAAGCACCAATGATACGGCAACGGTAACCGGGTTCTCGAGCAATGCATCGATAAGGTCGCTCAACAATAGTCCGAGCACTACTGCCGGCATAAAAGCCACCAGAAGCTTCAAATAGAAATCGACCGTTTGAAAAAACCGCTTAAAATAAAGGACTACTACGGATAAGATGGTCCCTAGTTGAATAACGATAGTGAACAGTTTCGTAAAATCTTCTTGGGCAATACCAAAAAAGGAAGAGGCGATGATCATGTGCCCGGTAGAAGATACGGGAAGGTACTCGGTAATTCCCTCGATAATGGCGAGAACAATAGCTTGTAAATAATCCAAGGTGACTACTTCTTATGGGGATTCAACAAAATCGCGTATACTTCGATTCCCAAACCGATCAATACCAAGGTAGGGGCCAAACGTATTCTTCGAAAGTTAAAGATCTCTTCGTTGAATACATTGGGATCGTCACTACCGCCGCCGCTCATTAAAATGAACCCGAGCGCGATCAGGGCAAGTCCGATAAACATGAACAGGTAATTTTTACGCTGAAAAATATATTCCTGCTGCGTACGATGTTCGGGCTGGTTGTGTTTGTTTTTCGCCATGGCGCAAATTTAGGAAAAAGTTACCATTTTAATGGAGCTTTCCTCGGGTATAAAAAAGGAAAACCAATACCGTTGGTGTTGGAAACATCGGGATGGTACGAATCGTTTTCAGTGAAGTGATTTAAACTTTTTGGATTGAAGCGATCCCGAGGCTTCCTTGATTTTTTGCTCTTTTGAAGCCTTTTTTGCGTTGCATAGCAGGGCTACGGAATGAAAAAAAGTCGAAAAAAGTGTGAAAAAGCATCATTTTTTAGCCTCCCGACGGTTCGGGAGAAAAAGTTTAAACCACTTCAGTAATAAAGCTCGTCCGTACGAAGGTTTAAAAAACGCTGGGTGGCAAAAAAGGTGCTGATCCACGAAATAAGGATACCCAAAAGAAAGACCCCTCCGAGAAGTATTGCGATTTCGGTATAGTCCCCAAAAAGGCCCAGTTCCGGAAAAACAGTGTTCAAGTAGTACAGCAGTCCGCCGAGCGCGAGTATGGCAAGAACCGCTCCCAACATGCCCAAGCGAATATTGGTCCATATGAACGGCCGTCTTATGAACGCTTTTGTGGCGCCTACCATTTGCATGGTCTTTATAATGAAGCGTTTGGCATAGATGCTCAGCCGTATCGAACTGTTGATCAACAATACTGCGATAAAGGTGAATATACCACTGGCCACCAAAATCCAGAAACCGATTTTTTTAACGTTGTCGTTCAATAGGCCTACCAAAGGTTTGTCGTAACTCACTTCCGCTACGTACGCCTTCGCGGTCATTTCGGACACCATTTCCTCAATACGCTCGGGGGTAACGAAATCGGCCATCAATTGCACGTCGATAGCGTCCTTTAAAGGGTTGTACCCCAAAAACGCCATAAAATTTTCACCGATTTCCTTGCTGTGCCGTTCCGCTGCCTCTTCCTTGGAAACATAGACCGCCGATTTCACATGTTCGGCCAACGCCAAGGTTTTTTGTAGTTGGTTGATTTCGATTTCCTTTGCAGACTCCTTTAGAAATAGTGAAATCGTAATCTGTTCCTTAAAATGGTCCGCCATTTTTTTGGTGTTCAACAACAGCATTCCCAAGGCCCCCAATAAGAATAATACGAGGGCAATACTCAACACCACCGAAAAATAGGAGGATATCAGCTTTCTTTTTTGATAGTTTTCAAATGATTTGCCCATAACACAGTTTAACAACTAAAATTAGCAATACTTTTTTTAATGATTTCACTTTTTAACAAGGGTGATTTTGAGTATCTCCTGGTCTAAGAAAAGCGACTATACCGGCTAGGCTGGAAGGACATTGTGGTTTTCTTTTGCTAATCTTTTATTTTTTCTTCTACGGTAATTTTTTTTGGATCAGGTGGGATACGCTTTGCTATCAACAAAATCTGTCCTAAATGGCTGGATTGATGCTCCATAACATGAAACCAAGCAAAGTGGTTGCTTGTATTTGATCCGGGTATATTAGAGGTCAACCAGTCGTCATCCTTCTTTTGTAATTCCGCTTTTGTTTTTTCCCTTACATTTTTCCAAATATCGAAGTAATATTTGGCGTCATGATTTTTTATATTTTTTCTGCCTTTTTCACCAAGGGACATGGCAAACTCCCAAGCTTCCTCTTCTTCTTTAGTATAGGAGATATCCTCAAACGTCCTTTTTTGATAGTATACCTCGGTAGCTACTAAATGCATAATCAAAGCGCCTATGGAATTCGCTTTTTCATCGAGTAAAAAATCCAACTCTCTTTCTTTGAGATTTCCGACAGTCCGTTCCACACGTATGCTAAGGTTATCGAGCATGCTGATTAAAGTTCCTATTTGAGGTGAGAACCCTTCTTTAGGTCCTATTTCATCGGAAGGACCCTCTTCTATTCCAGTACCTTTGATCATTAAACTGTACTTTCCATTTGCGGCATCCGAGCAAGAGGTATACGCAAACTCTTTTACCCGGATATTTTGGCCAGCACGAATACCCAGGTCCCAATCCTGGATCATCCCTTTCTTGACCTGATTTTCAAAGTCGGAGTTCTTAATTTCAAGCTTTTCGAAACTCCCGGTAGGGGTTTCGGTAAATACCTCGAAGGAATCGAACAAAAAAGTTCCATTTCCTATACAAATACCACCAAAACTTAACTTTTCAGCATCCTTTCCAAATTCCCCTTCAACGGTGTAAGATTTCCACTCATTTAAAATAATGGGGCGGTCTCCCATATTATCAAAGAATCCAGGCTCACTACCAGTGTTGTCGACCCTCGCCCAAATGCCGGACCAACTCGAATCATGCTCACCATCGGTCTTTGCGAGCCCGACAACCCTAAACTTTATGGGCTTATCCGTAGTAACTTCTATGGTTTGTACAAAAGAAGTCCAATCTCGGGAAATTCCACTTTCTTGCGCTATCGCAAGAAAACCACATAATAATAATACAAGGGTGCTGAGGTTTCTTAGTTTCATATGTATCAACGCTATTTTGAACGGAAAAGTTACCGTTTTTAAACCAAATTTTATCTTTTCAAACTAAAATGCCCCTTATAAACCGTATCGGCCACTCGAATCATATACCAATAATCGCTTTCGGGCAAAGGGCTGTTGTTAAAAGTGCCGTTCCATGAAATGGGCCCGTCAACAACGTGTTTCAACAATTTTCCGGTACGGTCATAAATGGCAATTTCGGAATTTGGAAAAAAGGCGATACCCTCGGCTTCAAAAATATCGTTTCGGCCATCCCCATTAGGGGTGAAAAAGGTGGGGACAACAAAATGAACAAAGGAGGTTACCGCTTCCCCGCAGTCATTGTCCTCCCGTACCCGAATATCATAGCGCCCTCCCGCAACGCCCTCAAAAATCGGGGATGCGCTATAGTCTATACCATCAATGGAATACTCGTAGCTGCCGTCGGTTTCTGTGAGGATTTCAATGGAATACCCCTCCGAGCGGATGTCCTTGATTACGGGGATTGGTATTTCCTCCAGTCGAATCGATTTGGAATTGGAACAGCCTCGGGCATCGGTGACCGTTACGGAATAAGTGTCCGGCCTATCGACCGTAATGTCGCGAGTGGTTTCGCCCGTACTCCAGGCATAGGAAGCGGCTTCCAGGCCCGCCGATAGGGTGGTAGTGGTATTTTGGCAAAATGCCAACACTTCGTCAGTAAGGACAGGAATTGGCAGTGCTTCAAAAGCGACCGCGGTTCGTAAGGCCGACCCGCAACCTCCCAAAGAGGAAACCGCCTCGGCGTAATAAGTACCCGTACCGGGCGGTTGAAAAACGGTGCTTCCCTCGCCCAACAACAGGCCTCCCACGGCGCTATCGTACCAATTCACGGTAATCCCTTCCGGCACGGATACCGATATGGTGCCATTGTCGTTTGCACAGCTTGCGCCATCGCCATTGCTTATAGGGGCCAAGGGTCGCGAAACAACATTGATCCGAAAAATTTCGGATGCGGAATTGCAACGGGGATTGGTTAGGTTTACCGCATCTTCAGCAACCAACACCCGATAAAAGGTATCATTAAAAATGGCCGGGGTGTCGTAGGTTTGGTTCGTTTCGCCTACGATGTCCGTCCAGTTGACAAAATCGGTACTTACCTGCCATTGATACGCATGGGTCGTGTAGATGGTAAAGTCGGGATTTGCGGTCAAGGTAGTGTTGAAAGGAACTTCATCATCACAAATTCCCCGGCCTGTTGCAAGCTCGGGATCGCTAACACCGATAAAATCACCACAGGACCGAAAAACGATATCATCGATCGCAAGATCGTTCCCGCAGCCTCCATCACTATTGTTTTTCATTTTCAGGATGACGGATGTCTGTTCCGGGGCGGTCTTAAAAACAAGTCCGTAAGGTCGCCAAGTAGGGGACGAGGTATTTGGGATATTGCCCGTATTTCCAGAGGCCAACAGGGTAGTGTTGCTGCTGTCCCATATTTCAAACTTCACGTTTACCGGTATCCCGTTTCCCCCGCATCCCTGACTGGTTTGAAGGCTTATCAACCAGGAGGAAAATTCATAGGAGGTATTTTCACAAAGTCCGGTTACGGTGCGCCTAAAAAATTCATCGGCGGTAAAACTGGCATTCACGATAAATGCTTTACCGTTAAGGTCGTTTTCGGTATGATCCTCGGTGTCGTGCCAATCAAAATAATTGGTGGTGCTGGAAATAGTATAATCGCCATCGGTAGGGGTGCCCGAGGTAAAGGTATAACTGGTGACCCCGGCACCTAGGGGCGGACCGTCGGTAACGCCCGTTCCAAAGGTTTCAGTGAATATGGCGTCGCCCGAATTGCCGGTACAAAACCCCAGCTGTGCATGAAGTTCGGAAACCCCAAATAGCAAGAGCGTTAAAAGGAGGTAATTAAAATGTTTTTGGGACTTGTGCACCTTAATGGTATTAGGACGTGGAAGATAGCAATATCTTTTCCCCTTTCCCATATTAGACTTATTTTTGCCCGATACCGAAAAGAAAACGATAAAATGCAGTACGATTTTAATGCTATAGAAGCCAAATGGCAGCGATATTGGGCCGAAAACGAAACCTTCAAAGCTTCCGAAAGCAAGGAAAAGGAGAAGTTTTATGTGTTGGACATGTTTCCCTACCCTTCAGGGGCCGGACTTCATGTGGGCCATCCGCTCGGGTATATTGCCAGCGATATTTATGCGCGTTATAAAAGGCACAAAGGGTTTAATGTGCTGCACCCCCAAGGGTATGATTCTTTTGGGTTGCCCGCGGAGCAATATGCCATTCAAACGGGTCAGCATCCTGCGGTAACCACCGCTACGAATATCAAGCGCTATCGGGAGCAGTTGGATAAAATCGGTTTTTCTTTTGATTGGAGCAGGGAAGTGCGTACTTCCGATCCAAGCTATTATAAATGGACACAATGGATCTTTATCCAACTGTTCAATTCGTGGTACGATATCGAAAATGATAAGGCGGCACCGATCGAGACGCTGACCGCGCTATTCGAAAAAGATGGTAATGCCAAGGTAAGGGCAATAAGCGACGAGGATACGGCAGTTTTTTCTGCGGCGCAGTGGGCAACTTTTTCCGACACCCAAAAACAAGCGGTATTGTTGAAATACCGGCTCACCTACCTAGCGGAAAGTGAAGTAAATTGGTGTCCCGAGCTAGGGACCGTGTTGGCGAACGACGAAATCGTCAATGGTGTTTCGGAGCGTGGTGGGCATCCGGTAATCCGGAAAAAAATGACCCAATGGAGCATGCGTATTTCTGCTTATGCCCAACGCTTGTTGAATGGGTTAAACGGGGTCGATTGGCCACAACCTTTAAAAGATTCGCAAACCAATTGGATCGGCAGGAGTGAAGGCGCTAGCGTAACATTTGAAGTCCCCTTTGGGGATAGGGGGATAGAAGTATTTACCACCCGCCCCGATACTATTTTTGGAGTAAGTTTTATGACCTTGGCCCCTGAGCATGAACTGGTCTCAAAAATAACGACCCCTGAACAAAAAGCTGAGGTGGATGCCTATGTGGAACGTACCGCCAAACGATCGGAACGCGAACGTATGGCCGACGTGAAGACCATATCAGGGGCCTTTACCGGGGCGTATGCGTTACATCCGTTTACGAAAGAACCGATTCCGATTTGGATCGGGGACTATGTGTTGGCGGGTTATGGTACCGGCGCCGTGATGTCGGTCCCTTGTGGAGATCAACGCGATTACGATTTTGCAAAACATTTTAATATTCCTATCCCGAATATCTTCGAGGGTGTCGATATTTCCGATGAAGCCTTTTCCGATAAGGAGAAGACGGTTATCGCCAATTCCGATTTTTTGAACGGACTCCCCTATAAAAAGGCGGTAAAGCGTGCCATTTTTGAATTGGAGCAATTGGGCCAGGGCCAAGGAAAGGTCAATTATCGTTTGCGGGACGCCGTATTTAGCCGCCAACGGTATTGGGGAGAGCCCTTTCCGGTGTATTATGTAGATGGTATGCCCCAAATGATCGCTGCCGAACAGTTGCCCATCACCTTGCCGGATGTGGAAAAGTATTTGCCGACGGAAACCGGGGAGCCACCTTTGGGGAACGCTACGCATTGGGCCTGGGATACCATAAAAAATGAAGTGGTCGCCAATACCGCTATAGACCATAAAACGGTTTTCCCTTTGGAATTGAATACCATGCCGGGCTGGGCGGGTAGTTCCCAGTATTTTAACCGCTATATGGATCCAAAAAACGAACATGAGATCTTCTCGCAAGAAGCCATAGCCTATTGGCAAGATGTAGACCTGTATATCGGAGGAAGCGAGCACGCCACCGGGCACTTGCTGTATGCCCGTTTTTGGCAAAAGTTCATGTTCGACAGGGGCTGGGTACCTAAGGACGAGTTCGCCAAAAAACTGATCAACCAAGGGATGATTACGGGGACGAGCGCTTTTGTCTATCGAGAAGGCGATACCGGTCGCATTCTCTCGAAAGGGCTAATAGCGGGGAAAAATGTTGTGCCCATACATGCAGATGTAGCCTTGGTGAACAGTTCTGACGAGTTGGATGTTGATGGTTTCAAGCAATGGTTGCCAGATTATACGGATGCAGAATTTGTTTTGGAGGACGGTAAATACATTGTAGGTCGCGAAGTCGAAAAAATGTCCAAATCCAAATACAACGTTGTCAACCCCGATGAGATCTGCGAGCAGTACGGGGCCGATAGCCTGCGCCTTTACGAAATGTTTTTGGGGCCTTTGGAGCAATCAAAGCCATGGAACACTGCTGGCATAACGGGAGTACACGGTTTTCTAAAGAAGCTCTGGAAGCTGTATTTTGATACGAACGGAAGCAAGGTCTCCAATGTGCAGCCTAGTCCCGAGAGTTTAAAAACCCTACATAAGACCATTAAAAAGGTTGAGGACGATATTGCCAATTTCAGTTTTAATACCTCGGTGTCCACCTTTATGATCTGTGTGAACGAGCTTACGGCCCAAAAATGTACGAGTAGGGCCGTTCTGGAACCTTTGGCCATTTTGGTATCGCCATATGCCCCGCATATTGCCGAAGAATTGTGGGAGCAAATGGGAAATAGCGGTTCTATTGCCAAGGTCGCCTTTCCGGTTTTTGAACCCAAACATTTGGTAGAAAGCAGCAAGGAGTATCCGATTTCCTTCAACGGTAAAATGCGTTTTAAAATGGAGCTTCCAGCGGATATGGACAAACAGGCGATCGAGGCGGCCGTTATGGCCCACGAAAAAACCCAAGAGCAATTACAGGGCCGGACTCCCAAAAAAGTAATTGTGGTGCCCGGTAAAATTGTAAATATTGTTGGGTAGCCCGGGGCCAAGCGCAAAAAAAACGGATGGATAAAATCGAAGTTTTGGGTCTGGTCGCGGCTTGTTTGACCACTGCGGCCTTTGTGCCACAGGTGTACAAGACCTGGAAGGTAAAATCGGCCAAGGAAATTTCGCTGACCATGTATACCGTATTTTTTATAGGGGTGATTCTATGGCTCGTTTATGGGTTGCTTATCGATAGTTTGCCCGTGGTACTGGCCAATGGAATTACCGGTATGCTCATTGTTCTAATGCTCCTTATGAAAATGAGGTATAAATGAATTGAGGAGGTTATCTTCTTGTCGGTGTGCCCTAAAACAGACCGAACTTGTGAAAAAGAAAAATAAGACGGTTAATACGATTTGGTCGCGCTCTTAAAAAGTCCTTTCCCCGAAGTGCATAGATGGGCCGACAAATAGATTAAAGAAGGAAAAGATAATACCTGCTTTTCACCCCATTGTTTACAAAACTAACTAATGAAGTTGTTGGGTTCTTTATCAAAGAACCCGAATCGAAATTTGGATTACGTGATATTTAAGAGCATATGCCTAGTAATTTTTATAGTACACCCCTTAAAATAGAGGGGTTCATTAGAATAATTTTATAAAATAAAGCACATACCCCTATTTTTTATAGGGTGCAAATTAAAATTTTATATGATTTTTATCAGTTACCCCTAAATTTTCATCGAAAAAGTTTTTTAGTTTCTTTAATTTGTTTCAAATTTACCATCGCAATCGAAAACGGTCGGCTATGGTAATCGGTGTTCCAAAAGAAATTAAAAATAACGAAAGTAGGGTAGGTATGACCCCTGCCGGGGTGTTCGAACTTGTGAAAAATGGTCATACCGTGTACATACAAGCCTCCGCCGGGGAAGGCAGCGGCTTTGGCGATGCGGACTATAAAAAAGCGGGCGGACTGATCCTTGATACCATAGGTCAGGTGTACGCCATGAGCGAAATGATCGTAAAGGTTAAGGAGCCGATTGCCGAGGAGTATGAGCTGGTACAAAAAGACCAAGTGGTGTTCACCTACTTTCATTTTGCATCGAGCGAGCCGTTGACCAATGCCATGATACAAAGTAAGGCGGTCTGTATCGCCTATGAAACGGTGGAAGATGAAGAGGGAACCTTGCCCTTGCTTACCCCTATGTCCGAAGTGGCCGGTCGTATGGCCATTCAACAGGGTGCCAAATACTTGGAGAAACCTGTAAAGGGAAGGGGGGTATTGCTAGGTGGTGTGCCCGGTGTGGCTCCGGGAAAAGTATTGGTGCTCGGTGCAGGTGTGGTCGGTATTCAGGCGGCAAAAATGGCCGCAGGCCTAGGTGCCCATGTGACCATTCTGGATGTGAACATGAAACGGTTGCGGTATGTGAACGATGTAATGCCCCCACATGTGGTCACAGAGTTTTCCAACGAATTCAATATTAGAAAACACATCCAAGACCACGATCTTATTATAGGGGGCGTGCTTTTGAAAGGTGCCAAGGCCCCAAATTTAATTACCCGCGATATGCTCAAGCTTATGCGGGCAGGTACCGTTATCGTAGATGTAGCGGTAGATCAAGGCGGTTGCGTGGAAACCACCCGCCCCACTACACATGAAGACCCCGTTTACATTATCGACGATGTGGTGCATTATTCCGTGGCCAACATGCCGGGAGCGGTACCCTATACCTCTACTATGGCCTTAACGAACGTTACCCTGCCCTACGTGCTCCAATTGGCAAATAAAGGATGGGAAAAAGCCGTGGAAACGGACGCCGCTTTACAAAAAGGACTGAATATCGTAAAAGGAAAAGTGGTATACCAAGAAATTGCCCAAGCCTTTGGTCGGGAGACCGCCATGGCATAAAAACGTACATTTTGTCAGTTATACCATTTTTGCTTTAAAATCACCCAAATAAAAGCCACCATTTTTTGCTTAGACGAAAACGAAAAATTAATGCCATTTTAACTTTGAAATGGCACGTATAAAAATTGGATTATTTTTTCGGTATTCAAGGCGAAAAACCTAAGCATAGCTGTAGCTACGGTTATTTTTTTTAACGAAGAATAACTGAAAAAGAAACTATTTATTAGTGCTATTTCAAGGTTAAAAAGGTATACACATAGTGGTAGCTACGGCTGTTTTTTATATTGAAGTATAAACGTAAAAGGGTAATTTTTAATAGATAATTTTAAGGTAGAAATGGGATTGCAAAGGCCCTGCCCCTTCCTGTTGACTAATTCGGGAAGAATGGCGGGGTTTTTGTTTGCTATATTCAGTACTATCGGAACAGGAATCTTTAGTATCTTTAAGTATAATTTAAACACGAAACATTATGATGGGCTATTATATACTGATCGGAGCGATCGCTTTGGTAAGCTGGCTGGTAAGCAGTAAGTTAAAGAGCAAGTTCAAACACTATAGTCAGGTACATTTACAAAATGGCATGAGCGGTGCCGAAATCGCCGAAAAAATGTTGGCGGACCATGGCATCCGCGATGTGAAAGTAGTATCGACGGGCGGAATGCTGACAGATCACTACAACCCCTCCAACAAAACGGTAAACCTCAGTGAAGGGGTCTATAGCCAACGAAACGCTGCCGCTGCGGCCGTGGCTGCTCATGAAGTGGGCCATGCGGTGCAGCATGCACAGGCCTATCAGTGGCTGACCATGCGTTCTAAGCTGGTGCCGGTGGTTCAAGTGACTTCCGGAATGAGTATGTGGGTGGTGTTCGGTGGACTGATGCTGGGCGCGGCCGCAGGCGTCGGTCTAGGGTACTGGGTAGCCGTTGCAGGATTGGTAATGATGGCCATGGCGACACTGTTCAGCTTTATTACCTTGCCCGTGGAATATGATGCCAGCAATAGGGCATTGGCCTGGTTAAAATCCAAAAACATCGTAACACAACAGGAATATAAGGGTTCGGAAGATGCCTTAAAATGGGCGGCACGAACCTATTTGGTCGCTGCCATTGGTTCATTGGCCACCTTGGTCTACTGGGGCATGCAAGTATTGGGTGGCAGGGATTAATTTGCGGTAACCATACTTGGTATTATACAAAATCCCGTTCGGTACTGAACGGGATTTTATATGTACTAGCTGTCACCTGCGCGTCTGGGCAAGTTCAATGCCCTAGGGTCATAATAGTATTGGTGATGCGATTTCTTCCGGAAAACCGGTCCAAAAATTCACCGGCAAAGGTGGTTCCGATAGCCCTTAGGTTTCGGAAAGATGCCTATCAATTGTGACAGCGCCGTATTTATAAAATCAAAGCGTTGCTATATGGTAATCTGCCGGTCGATTTGCTGGGCCAGGGAGATAAAGGTTTCCGTTCTGGACACCCCTTCGATCTGTTGAATTTCGTTGTTCAGCACCTGCATTAAATGTTCATTGTCCCGACAGAGGATCTTTACCAAAATGGACCAATTGCCGGTGGTGTAGTGGCATTCCAGTACTTCCGGGATTTTCTTTAGCTGTTTTACCGCCATAGGGTTGCTCATGGCCTTGTCCAAATAAATACCCACATAGGCCATTGTGGTGTATCCCATCACCTTGGCATTAACGATGAATTTAGAGCCCACCAACAGACCGGATGCTTCCAATTTGCGTAGCCGTTGATGGATGGCCGCACCTGAAATACCAATATTACGGGCAATCTCCAGCACGGGTTTTCGCGCATCCGCCATTAAAAAACGAAGGATTTTTTTGTCAATGCCGTCTATCTTAAGTTTTTCCTTAGGCGATTTCATAAAAATGGTTTCATATTTCCTTTAAAAATAACCATTTTGTAATAAATAGTAACAAACCTATGAGGTTTGCCAAGAAAAGGGGGTTCGCCGGGGTACTACCGGTCAGTTGGAAACGGAATCGGGATTATACCCTAAATAGGGCACTTCAAATTCCTTAAAAATGACTCCATAAGCCTCTAAGGCTTTTAGTATGGGAAGATAGACCTCTTTGGTGATGGGGATTTGTACTCCCGGGGTGGTGATTTTACGGTTTAAAATAAGTAGTGTGGCGATAGCTACCGGTAGGCCCACGGTTTTGGCCATTGCCGTATGGGTGTCGGATTCCCCGATAACCACCATATTAGCGTCTATTTGATGCTTTTCGCCCTTGAGCTCAAATCCGAACTTATGGTACATGACGATCATGTCCTTATCCGCTTTCCCTAAGGTCCAACATTCCTCTAGTATATGCTGCAATGCTTGGGCCGGTGACGCATTTTTTAGGGGAATTGTCTTTTCGGAGTTAAAAAGGTCAAGGGCCACCAGTTTGTCCCACATTCGGTCGTCCTGATCGATTTTTAAATAATGCCGCAGTTTGAGTTCCACCGAGTCTGTGGGGGAGTAGGGTAAAAAGAGATTTACAAAATCACGATAGGGCATTCCCTCTGAGTTCTCAATAACATAGCTATCATCGGTCATCCCCAACTGTACAAACATGTTCCAAGCCTTTGAAAATCCCACGCGCCGCATGGTTCCCCGATACAGCGTAAGCACATTTTCGAGACCGTACGCTTCCCGATAATCGAGCGAGTCCCTATTGGCGTAACCCTCAAAACGTCCATAACCTTCGATTTCAAAAAACTCCGTTCTGCGAAACAGCCTTTGGTAGGGAATGTATTTGTAGGTGCCCTCCTGGATAAATTTGGCCGCTCCGCCTTGGCCGGCCAGTACCACGTTTCGGGGGTTCCAGGTGAATTTATAGTTCCAGGGATTGTCGTCGCTTTCGGGGGCGACCAGGCCTCCGGTAAACGATTCGAACAACAGCATTTTTCCCCCTTGATCGCGAATACGGTCGATTACCTGCATGGCGCTCATATGATCGATTCCCGGGTCCAGACCGATTTCATTCATGAACACCAATCCTTTTTTCTTGGCTTCTTCGTCAAGTTCCTTAATTTCCTTACTCACATAGGAAGCTGTTACCAGATGCTTTTCAAAAGCGATACAATCCGTGGCAACGGTTATATGAAAACGTGCCGGTAGCATGGAAACGACGATATCCGCCCCGCGGATCGCTTTTTTGCGCTGCGCAGCGTCAAAAATGTCGAGTCGGACCACCTGGCATGCTTCATGTGTCCTGATATGCTGCGCAATACGCTCGGGGTTTAGCTCCCCAATGGTCAGCGACAATTTTTCGGAAGCCGACTTTTCCAAAAAGTAATCCAATAAGTAGGAAGTCGATTTTCCCGCTCCTAGCACCAGTATGTTTCGCATTCTTTTTTGAGTATTAAGTACCTTTGTCTAACGGTTCCCTAAGGTATCAAATTGTTATATTTTTAAAAATATTACATACTAAAGTTATGAACAGAACAATATTGGTTACTGGTATCGTATTCGGAGGACTTGCAGTCGTTTTAGGGGCCTTTGCCGCACACGGGTTGGAAGCACTTTTAAAACCGGACCAGATCGAAACTTTTGAAACTGGTGTACGCTATCAAATGTACCATGCATTATTGTTGCTGCTTGTTGGGGGTCTTCAGCAAATACCCGCCCCGCAAAAAAAATGGGTATACTGGTCGTTGACAGCGGGAATCCTTCTTTTTTCCTTTTCCATTTACGCTTTGGCGACCAATACGCTTACCGCCTTTGATTTTAAGGTTATTGGTTTTATCACCCCTTTGGGCGGCGTTTTATTGATTTTGGGTTGGGTCGTATTCGCACTGCGGGTTATGCGCTACGTAAAATAGTGTGGTATTCTTCCGTTATTATACCATTTCTACCTTGAAATTAGCCATTAAAAATTGCCCTTTTCCGCTAATACTTCAAAATAAAAAACAACCGTAGCTACGGCTATGCTTGATTTTTCTTTTTCGTCCAAGCAAAAAATGGCTGCTTTTTATTTGGGTAATTTCAAAGCAAAAATGGTATTAGGGTTTCTTGGCGCATTGTGGGGATGTCATCCATGGACCGTTCTTGAGGTTTTCCTTTCCGCCGCTTTGGATTTGGCAATCTTTCCAGAGCGAATTTCTTTTAAAATTATCTCATTTAGCGGTCAATTTGTGATAATTTTACAGGATAACCGCTTTACAACACGAATATGTCAAAAAACACACCTTCCACAATCTCTTTAGCGTCTTACGGCATAGGCCATCAACGGGTTCATTATCAGTATAGTTCGGAGCTGTTGCACCAGCATGTCCTGGAAAAGGGTATGGGCCGGGAAGCATCTTCGGGCGCATTGGCCATAAATACGGGTGAATTTACCGGGCGTTCCCCTAAGGATCGGTTTATCGTAAAAGATGCCATTACTGCCGACAAGATATGGTGGGGCGACATCAACATCCCGTTCGAACCATCCAAATTTGATGCCTTGTACGATAAGGTTATTGCCTATTTGAATGAAAAAGAACTGTATGTTCGGGACTGCTACGCCTGTGCCGATGACAATTATCGGATGAATATTCGGGTAATCAACGAATATCCGTGGTCAAATTTGTTTGCTTATAATATGTTCATTCGGCCGACCGCCGAGGAACTACGAAATTTCGACCCTTCCTGGACGGTGATCAACGCTCCCGGGTTTATGGCGGATGCCGAAATTGACGGTACGCGCCAACACAACTTTGCCATTTTGAATTTTACCAGAAAGATAGCGTTGATCGGCGGTACCGGGTATACCGGGGAGATTAAAAAAGGCATCTTTTCGGCATTGAACTTTATTCTTCCGGTGGAAAAGAACACCCTGCCGATGCATTGCTCGGCCAATGTGGGGGACGATGGAAAGACCGCTATTTTTTTCGGGCTTTCCGGAACTGGAAAAACCACCTTGTCCACGGACGCCTCGCGAAAGCTTATCGGTGACGACGAGCATGGATGGAACAACGAAAACGCGGTCTTTAATTTTGAAGGGGGATGTTATGCCAAAGTGATCAACCTGTCCCAAGAAAAGGAACCGGAGATTTTTGGCGCCATTAAAAAGGGTGCCCTTCTGGAGAACGTGGTCATGAACGACGCCGGGGAAGTTGATTTTGGCGACACTTCCATAACCCAAAATACGAGGGTGAGCTATCCGATATATCACATCGAGAATGTAAAAAGACCCTCTTTGGGGAACGACCCAAAAAACATTTTCTTCCTAACCGCCGATGCCTTTGGCGTGTTGCCTCCCATATCAAAACTGACGCCTAGCCAGGCGGCGTACCATTTTATATCGGGTTATACCGCAAAAGTAGCGGGAACGGAGGCTGGTGTAGTGGAGCCGGTACCGTCTTTTTCCGCCTGTTTTGGAGCGCCGTTTATGCCGTTGCATCCCGCGAAATATGCGGAAATGTTAAGCAAAAAAATGCAGGAAAGCGGTGTGAACGTATGGCTGGTGAATACGGGTTGGACCGGCGGTCCCTATGGCGTGGGGACCCGCATGAAATTGTCCTATACCCGCGCAATGATCAATGCGGTATTGAACGGGGAACTGGGCCTTTATTCTTATGACGACTACCACATTCACTCGGTATTCGGGGTGGCGCAACCGCGCAGTTGTCCCGGTGTTCCAAAAGAGGTGCTTAGCCCAAGGGCTACCTGGAACGATGATGAGGCCTACTATACCACCGCTTTTAAGCTGACGAACGCTTTCCGTGAAAACTTTAAAAAGTTTGAAGCTTACGCCAGTGAGGAAATTCGAAGGGGCGGACCACAGCGGTACGCTTTTTAAGGAAGCCTATTACCATTTTTACCTTAAACCCGCTTTATGCATTAGAAAATCTATTACAGCTTCCATCTACTTCAAAATATGGTGCTGCGCTACATTTAAAAATGTCATATTTTATCGCAGCTAAAAGCTTCATTACGAAGTTTTAATGCATAATCCGGGTTAAAATTACCTATTAAAAATTGCCGAGAAACGCAAAAAACCCTTTTAGCATTGCTAAAAGGGTTTTTTTAAATGTTTGGATAAGTACTATTTTTTATTCGCTTCGGTGATATACTTTCGCAATGCCATGGTCATCGAAGGCGTATCCGGAGTCGGGGCCTTAATATCGATCCGGAGGCCCGCATCGGTAGCGGCGGTTACCGTTGAGTTTCCAAAAACGGCTATTCGCGTGTCGTTCTGTTCAAAATCGGGAAAGTTTTTAAGAAGCGACTCTATTCCCGACGGGCTGAAAAACACCAGAATGTCATAATAAACATCGCGCAGATCGGATAGGTCGCTAATGACCGTTCTGTAAAAAATTCCACGGGTCCAATTCACGCCAAGTTTATCCAGTGTTTCGGGAACGACCGGCTTTAAGGAATCGGATGAGGGCAATAGAAAGGTTTCGCCCTTGTACTTTTTAAACATGGGTACCATGTCGATAAAGTTCATTTTACCCACATATATTTTTCTTTTGCGGTACACCACATATTTTTGAAGGTAGTATGCAACCGCTTCCGATTGGCAGAAATACTTCATGGTGTCCGGAACCTTAAAACGCATTTCTTCCGCAAGGCGAAAATAATGGTTTACAGCATTTCTGCTGGTCAGGATAATGGCGGTGTAGTTTTTAAGGTCGATTTTTTGTTGACGAACTTCTTTGGCATCAACGCCTTCCACATGAATGAAAGGTCTAAAGTCTACCTTAACTTTCTCCTTATCTATTAGTCGTGCGTAAGGAGAATTCTCCATTTTCGGTTCTGGTTGGGATACCAAAATCGTCTTTACTTTCATAGTTTTCAGTGGTTTAGGTAGCTACCAATTATTACCAAGGGTGCAATTTCGAGTGCGCAAAGGTACAAAATAAAATAGAAAAAATGGGAGGCTATAAATTTTTGATGATTCCTTAAGGCCAGCACCCAACCGATGGCATTTACCAATACAATTCCTAAAATTGCTGCGTAAACTACAAATTTCGAGTCCTTTAGCACATAGCAGAGGATGCAATTGGCGAGAAACATGAGAATACCGCTATAGTTCAAATACGACAATTTTTTGAACAGTATTTCCGAAATCACTTTTTTCGATCCAAAAATATATCCGTTCCCCAGTTGCAGCAACACTTTCGTGGTCAAGAACAGCAATAAGAAGAGCAGGGTAAACAAAAAAACCGAGGGATACGATTCACGTCCCATATCCAGAAGAATGCCCCGGGCCAAATAAATAAAAATAGCGCCGTTGATCAGTTGGAACAGGGTGAAGAACACATGAAACCAGTTCATCAAACGGTCTTTCTTGTTATAAAGGAATACGTACTTATTGTTGAAGGGTAAAATAATGAAATTTAGAAACCGGGTATATGACATGCTCTTGGCCATGACCATAAAAAGCAAGCTGGTAAAAAGCAATATGGTAATCCAATCGACGGTCGTACTCGTTCTTAGTATGGGTTCCATTTACTCCAATTTTGTGGTTTTGCCGTTAAGTCCGACGTGCAGGCCGTTCCCGGAAAGTCCGATTCGAAAGTATCCGGGGTCCTTAAACGTTGTCTTTGGAAAGGTAAACGTAAAATAAGTGGTATCATTTGCCATTAAGGCCGTTTTTTTTGTGTCCTGAAGTACGGTTTGTAAAGGGAGCACTTTTTTCACCCTTTTATAATCGTTGGTGTAAGCGATTCCGAAGGTTAGTTTGTCAAGGGCAATGGGCTTGTCATAGGGGTTGTATACTTTGAGCAAATGGGGCCCATCGTTCGAAAGTGCGAACTTTTTGTCCTCTAGATACACCCGAAGCTTTCGGTACGATTCAAAATGGGGTATTTTTTTTCCATAGAACGCTTCGTCCTTTATATTTCGGAACACTACCGGCTCCTTGGCCATATAACGCGAAATGTAATACACGTCCTTGTCCTGTATTTTCGCTTCGCTATCATCAATGGAATATTGATTCTGGCGATAATTGATGTTGTTCAGGGAAAAGGTCTCGTTGCCAGTATAAAAGGCATACATCGGGGCAAGGCGGTAACTGTTTTCAAACACCACGGGCCCTTTGCCGATTTCGTTTTGTAATTCCCCCGTCCATCGCTCGTTGTCATGACTTTCATAATGTACCGGAAACAATGCCGGTATCGCTAGGCCTATACGTAGGTATAACAATATCATAATATTGGCAATGCCCATACGCACCATCCATTTGCGGGTAACGGGGTCTTGAATGAGTTGCTTGAATACCAGAACCACCAATGGAATCGATACGACAATGATCCACTGGGTCTGTACCCTGCGATTGAAACTGGAGACGAAAAAGAAAAGGAGTACCCCATAGGTAAGGTACAAAAGTGCCTTGGTAAAGGGGTCTTTCGCCTTGGTCTTGAACACTGCCCGGTACACCCAGGGGAAGGTGAGCCCGAGAATGGCAATAAGGTTTACAAAATAGCCCAGCGTATATTTTTCGAAGCGATAGGCGCCGTTCGGGCGTTCAAAAAGATGGTATAAGATCGAGACGAAATCGTGCTCGTACAACCATAAAAAATGGGGAACGTAGGCCAGTAGGGCTACCAGTACCGCCAACCAGGCAAGTTTGTTGGTCAACAGTCTTACATTGGATAGTATTACGAATAGGATCACCAGTACCGCATGGTACTTGCTGTACATGAGCCCTGCCATGACCAGACCCATACCAACGGCGATCAAGATGGAGGGACTGGCGATAAACTTTTTATAGGACCAAAGAAAAAGGGCGGTAAAAAAGAGCAACGGTGTATCGGGGAGCGTAAAAAAACCATAGGCGTTCAATAAGGTCATGGAAAACGCCACGATGAAAAAATGGGGTACAAAACGGTTTTTATGTACCGTATCGATAGTGCACCACAACACCGCTAAAGTACCGACGGAGAACAGACAGCTTATAAAACGTACGCCCAATTCCCCATCAAAGAGCAGGCTACCTGCCCGTATCATCCAGGCTACCATCGGAGGGTGGTCAAAATAACCGAAAGCAATGTGTTTGGCGTAATGCCAATAATAGGCCTCGTCAAAAATCAGTTCGGTGTAAGCGGCCTGTAGAATGTTGATGACGAGTATGGCGCCCAACAGATACAGAAAACGTTTTGGAAACTTAGGAGGCATGGCACGGACTTGGTTCACGACGGCAAAATTACAAATTCTACCGCATTACGGCTTGTTTGACGGCATGTATTCCATTGAACAGCACGGGAGCAAACTAGCGTTTGCTTTCCGCCACGCACGCAGCGAAATTTTTTTGTCTTTATTTTTGTTTTCCTATCTAGGGCAAGATTCCATCCCGATAGCTATCGGGATGGCAGACTTCATAAAAATCCACACACCCTGCGACGAAGCCCTTAGCTCGTATTGTTCACGGGAGGTTTTGTTGGCAATAGTTTTTATAAACTTTAACATTTTTGAAGCAAGCTCGTTTCGTTTATTTCGTTTATTATTGTAAAGTCTAACAACGGTCAGGATAATGGAAACTTACAAAAATATAAAACGACCTTCGAAAGAAGAGCAAGAACTTGCAATGCAATCTTATGATGCTTTGGCATCTGTTCTGGAACAGCTAAAATCTGAAAATCCTGAAATCGAGATTGAAGAAACAGAGGAAAAGATTAAAATTCCTTTGAGAGTTTTAAAACTATTAGCCAAGATTTTGAAAGTAACAAGTCAGGGTAATCCAATTTCTATAGTGCCTATAGCTACTGAGATGACAACTCAGGCTGCTGCAGAATTTTTGGGTTGCTCCAGGCCTCATTTGGTTAAATTACTTGAAGAAGGTAAAATTCCTTTCGCTAAGGTGGGAAAACACCGTAGGGTAAAGTTTGAAGATATTGTTAAGCATAAAGAAGAAATGAAGTCTAATCAAGAACAACTTTTGATGGATATGATGAAGTCAGATGAAGAATTAGGCTTATATGATTCATAGTGTCCGATTTACATGTGTCTTGGATACTAACATTATCTATCCTATTGAAATTCGAGATTTATTGTTTTGGTTTGCTTTCTTTGAATTGTTTACGCCAAAATGGAGTAGTCATATTTTTGATGAATGGGAAAAAGTTATGAAGGGAAAGGGAGTAGACCAGGAAGAAATAAAGAAAAGAACAAATCGGGCAAATCTCGCATTTCCCGACGCCTTGGTTACCAACTATGAGCCATTAATTGAAACTTTGGAACTCCCCGATGCTAAGGATAGGCATGTAATGGCTGCAGCTATTAAGACAAATGCCAATGTTATAGTAACCAATAACCTTAAAGATTTTCCAAAGGAGTATTTATCTAGATTTGGTTTGTCTGCTAAATCTGCTGATGATTTTATTACAGATATAATTGATTTGAATCACGAAAAAGCAGTACAAGCGTTCAGGAAACTAGTTTTAAATAGAAGAAATCCGTCTTTAGATGAATACGAAGTTCTAGATGTTCTGAGAAAAAATGGACTTAAAGAATCTGCTGATTACCTCCATTCCTTAATTTGATAAATTATTGCCAACTTTGAAATAGCGCTAATAAACGGTTTCTTTTTCAGCTGTTCTTCGTTAAAAAGCCTGTCCTCAACTTGACTGGGAATCTAACCGTAGCTAAGCGGAAGACAGGCTTTTTGCCATGGACAACTAAAAATTAATTCCATTGCTATACGCACCATTTCAAAGTTAAAATGATCTAAATAGCGATATGCTGTTTTAACCACCTCGGAAAAACACTATTTTTGCCCAAACGCGAACAAAAGGCAATGTCCGACAGCTTAGTTATTATTCCCACATACAATGAAATTGAGAATATCGAAGCCATTGTAAAAGCTGTTTTCGATTTGGAAAAGGATTTTCATGTTCTGGTAGTGGACGACAATTCCCCTGATGGTACCGCGGCCATGGTACAAAGACTGCAACAAACGTTCCCCGATAACCTTTTTTTAGAGGTGCGCCATGAAAAATCGGGTCTGGGAACGGCCTATATCCATGGTTTTAAGTGGGCCATTGCCCGCAAATACGATTATATTTTTGAAATGGACGCCGATTTTTCCCATAGTCCTCCCGATTTGGAGCGCTTGTATGCAGCTTGCGTACAGGGTGCCGATATGTCGGTAGGGTCTCGGTATAAAAAAGGGGTAAATGTGGTAAACTGGCCGTTGTACCGGGTGCTACTATCCTATGGTGCTTCTTTTTATGTGAAAATGATAACGGGAATGCGCGTACATGATCCCACTGCGGGCTTTGTATGTTACAAACGGCATGTACTGGAAAACATCGCCTTGGATTCCGTACGCTTTGTGGGGTATGCCTTTCAGATAGAAATGAAGTTTAGAACCTACCTTCTGGGCTATACCATAGAAGAGGTCTCCATTGTGTTCAGGGATCGGGTAAAGGGAAAATCAAAAATGAGCGGGTCCATTATCAAGGAAGCGGTTTTTGGTGTTTTTATGATGAAGATGCGCAGCATGTTCCAAAAAAATAGATTTTAGCATGGGTAAAAAATTGTTAAAGAACGCCAGCATTGTCGATGCCCACGGTATCCGTATGGGCGACGTGTTGATCGACGATGAGGTGATTTTAAAAATAGGTACGGATATCAGCGATCCCAATGCCACGGTATACGACTTGGAGGGGAAGTATTTATTGCCCGGGGTGATAGACGATCAAGTGCACTTTAGGGAACCCGGCCTTACCCATAAAGGGAATATTGCCTCGGAAAGCAGGGCGGCCGTAGCGGGAGGGATCACCACCTTTATGGAGCAACCCAATACCAATCCGCAAACGGTGACCATAGCAAAATTGGAGGAAAAGTTCCAAATGGCGGCCGATAGCGCTTTCGCCAATTATTCCTTTCTTTTTGGGGGTACCAATGACAATTTGGAAGAGCTGAAACGGCTCGACAAAAATGCCTGTTCCGGGGTGAAGTTGTTTTTGGGCTCTTCTACCGGAAACATGTTGGTCGATGATGAAGCCGTTATCGAACAGATATTTTTGAATACGGAAATGGTTATTTCCGCCCACTGCGAGGACGAGGGAACCATTAAAAGAAACTTGGAAACCTTCAAAAACCAGTACGGCGATGCCATACCGATACCCCTACATCCTCAGATCCGTAGTGAAGAAGCCTGTTACCTGTCTTCTTCCAAAGCGATAGCGCTTGCCAAAAAAACGGGAGCGCGTTTGCATGTGTTTCACCTCTCTACGGGTAAGGAGACCGAGCTGTTCCGGAACGATATCCCTTTGTCCGAGAAGAAGATTACCGCAGAGGTATGCATACACCATTTATGGTTTTCCGATGCCGATTACGATACGAAGGGCACTTTGATCAAATGGAACCCCGCGGTAAAGACCGCTTCGGATAGGGAGCGCTTATGGGAAGCCTTGCTCGATGATCGTTTGGACGTTATCGCAACGGACCACGCCCCGCATTTGATGGAAGAAAAGCAAAACGTGTATACCAAGGCACCTTCGGGAGGCCCTTTGGTACAACATGCCTTGCCCGCCATGTTGGAAAAATTTCACGATGGGGTCATTTCCTTGGAAAAAATTGTCGAAAAAATGTGCCTCAATCCTGCCATTTTATTTCAGATCGACCGTCGGGGAGTTATTAAGGAAGGGTATTTTGCGGATCTTGTAGCGGTCGATCTTGATGCTCCGTGGCAGGTGACACCGGATACCATTGCGTACAAATGTGGGTGGTCCCCATTTGATGGACATACTTTTCGCTCCCAAATAACCCATACTTTTGTAAACGGACATTTGGCCTATGAAAATGGCCGATTTTCGGAACATAGAAATGCAAAAAGATTGACTTTTGACAGAGCTTAAAAACATATGGGCCATAGGTTGTTCGATAACAATGTTGTTGTTTCAGGCTTGTGGCGAAAAAGCGATCGAGCCTCCGGAACGTTTGATAGCGAAGGACAAAATGATAACGGTATTGACCGATCTTACCCTTTTGAACGCCGCTAAAGTCACCAATATAAGTGTGCTCGAGGAGAACGGGGTGGAACCGATGGCCTACCTCTTTCAAAAACACGATATCGATAGCCTACAGTTTGTAGAGAGCAACAGATACTATGCGTCCTTGCCCTTGGTGTATGAAGACATTTATGTGCAGATAAAAAAGCGTATCGAAAGTCAGCAGGAAACCATTTTGGCGGCCAAGAAGGAAAAAGATAGTATTAAACTGATCGAGCGGGAGGCCAATAAGAAGAGGAAAAAGAAAAAAACCGATACGGTAAAGGGTTCGGAGGCCAAAAAAGCGGCGATCAAGAACGCTCTTCAATAAATTTTTGGCACGAAAAAGCGATGGTAGGGGCAACAGGCTCAAAATCAAAATCGAGCTCTGTTTTACTTTTCTGCGTATCGTAACGCTCTTGTTGTCTTAGTGAACGGATTCCATTTTTGGTCAGTTTTCGGGCGTTACCGCTAACCAGGCTCCATAGCCAATCCATCCAGCGTAAGAAGTCGAGCTGCCAAAAGCGCAATATCGTTTTGGGCATAGGTTTGTCAAGGCTATCGGCAAACAGTTCCAGCATTCTTTTGTAGGTCAAATTTTCGGAAACGGCAAGGTATCGTTCGTTGCGAACCGGACTTTCCATAAGTTTCAACATCAAACGGACCACATCGTTTACCGTAACAAAGCCGGTGCCGCCCGGTGGATAAAATCGAGAACCTCGGTCGGCGGTGGTAAAAAGGTTGCCGCTGCCGCCTTTCCAAAATCCCGGACCTATGATAATTCCGGGGTTTACCGTTACAACGGTAAGCCCCTCCTGCGCACCCCGCCATACTTCCAGTTCCGCTAGGTATTTGGAGCGTGCATACACATTGGCATGCTGTTCGGTAAACTCGTTTTCTTCATTGGTCATGGCCACCGAAACACTGGGTCCCAAGGTGGCGATGCTGCTCACATAGCAGAGTTTTTCAATTGAAAATAGCAAACACAAGTTTACGATATTGGCCGTTCCCTCGGCATTTACCTTTAACAATCGTTCATAATCGTTAGGGTCGAAGGAAATATAGGCCGCAGCATGGTATACTTTGGTAACCCCTTCGAAGGCGCTCTCCAATGCGGGGATGTCGTTGATGTCCGCTTGGTGCCAACTTATTTTTTCAAATAGATCGGAAGCGTTTTCATGGTAATACGAGAATATTTTTAGAACGGTCTCCTTGCTTTTTGGGTCGCGATAGAGCGCACGTACGGGAAGTCCTTTTTTCGCTAGCCGTACCAACAAATGTGACCCCACCAAACCCGTACCGCCAGTAACCAAAATCATTGGTCAAAGTTAGCGATTTGAACTGGATTAATTTGAGAGGGCAAATGGGAAAACACAAACGGAGTTCCTTTATATTTGCAGCGGTATTTCAAAGACGAACGAATGGCTTTCAATTTTGTAGAAGAATTAAAATGGCGCGGCATGTTACATGATGCCATGCCGGGAACGGAGGAACACCTATTACAGGAAATGCAATCGGCCTATGTGGGTATCGACCCTACTGCGGACTCCCTACATATCGGGCACTTGGTGAGCGTTATGATGTTACGGCATTTTCAATTGGCGGGACATAAACCGTATGCCCTTGTCGGCGGCGCAACAGGAATGATCGGGGATCCTTCCGGAAAATCGGCGGAACGGAATCTGTTGAACGAAACTACCTTGCGTTCCAATCAAGAGGCCTTAAAAGCGCAACTCTCCCGTTTTCTCGATTTTGAAAGCGATGCTGAAAACGCGGCGGTACTGGTGAACAATTACGATTGGATGAAGGACTTTTCGTTCTTGGATTTTATTAGGGACGTAGGCAAGCATATTACGGTAAACTATATGATGGCCAAGGATTCGGTAAAAAAGCGGCTCTCTTCCGAAGCCAAGGAGGGCATGTCCTTTACGGAGTTCACCTATCAACTGGTGCAGGGCTATGATTTTTTATACCTCTACCAAAACCATAATTGCAGCCTTCAAATGGGCGGTAGCGATCAATGGGGAAACATTACTACGGGAACGGAACTGATCCGAAGGATCGGAGGGGGGAAAGGCTTCGCGTTGACCTGTCCTTTGATTACCAAGGCCGATGGCACAAAATTCGGTAAGACCGAGAGCGGAAACATATGGTTGGACGCCCATCGGACCTCCCCATACAAGTTTTATCAGTACTGGTTGAATACCAGCGATGCCGATGCCGAAAAGTATATTAAGATCTTTACTTTTTTGGATAGGGATACCATTACCAAACTGGTGTCGGAGCATCGGGAAACACCAGGGCTGCGTTTATTGCAAAAACGATTGGCTACGGAAATTACCGAAATGGTGCATTCCAAGGAAGATATGGAAAACGCGGTACAGGCGAGCGGTATCCTATTCGGAAAAGCCACCTCTGAGGCCCTGCGTAACCTCGACGAAACGACCTTTTTGGATGTTTTTGAAGGTGTTCCCCAAGCCACCATTGCCAAATCGGAATTGGAAGATGGGTTGGATATGATCGGTGCCCTTTCCGCAAAAACGGGCTTTTTAGGCTCCAATGGGGAAGCCCGACGGGAGTTGAAGCAAAATGCCATTTCCGTGAACAAGGAAAAAGTTAAGGAAGATTATACCATTGGCGTAAACGACCTGATCAACGAAAAGTATGTGTTGTTGCAAAAAGGCAAACGGAACTATTTTGTGCTGGTAACGGAATAGGGGGGAGACGAAGGACAGAAGGACAAAAGACGGAAAGACAAAGGACGGAAAGACAAAGGACGAAAAGACAAAGGACGAAAAGACCTAAGACTTATGATGGTGTCTGCTTGGTTTTTACCTTTGAACTTGAACTTGAACTTGAACTTGAGTTTGAGCTTGTATTTGAATTTGAAAAATCCGTACTATACGTTACTCGATGACCAACAGATTACAACCTCTAATGTCCGAATGGTCGAACCTTCCCAATATTTCAAAGCTGTTGTCAGGATGTAGTTTTCCAAGGTCTTGCGTGGCTATAAAAGCACAGGAGTGCACATTTGCCAGGTCAATAATGTTGATGCCCCCGGTTTTCCCAATACCTTGAACGCTTAAGGGGTCTTCCGTATCGCGTATCTGGATCTTCATCCATGGTGGGGTCCGGAAAATGCCATCCCCTTTGGAGTAGGCCTGCGAGAGCAGTTCGGTCATGCCATACTCGGAATGGATCTTTGCAACGCCCAGTCCTTTTTTAAGCACATCGTGCAACGCCTCGCGGATCATTTCCTTTCTTCTGCCCTTCATGCCCCCTGTTTCCATAACAATGGTGTTTTTCAGGGTAAACCGGTAGGTTTCTACCAAGTCCAATAAAGCGAACGAAACCCCTATGAGCAGTACCGGAGTCCCTTTTTCGTTAAGTTCTTCAAGGGTTTTGGCCAAAGCGGGCAGGTCGTTAAGGTAAAAGCCACTTTTAGGGTGCTCGCTTTTTCGGATAAGGTCTTCCGTCATATAGATCAATGAAGACCCGGTTCTTTCCAAATAGGAAGGAAGTAAAGCAAGAATACAGTAGTCGGTAATAGTGCCATAAAACAATTGGAAGGCGCTAAGGTAACTCGCCTCATAAAGAGCAGTGTCGGAAACGTAATGCTTACTGGTATTAGTGCCCGTGGTGCCGCTGCTGGTAAATACCGTGTAGGACGGACTTTGGGTAGTGATGATCTGTTTCGATTTGAAAAATGCTATGGGTAGAAAAGGAATTTCGGAAAGCTGCTTAACGGTATCTTCACTGGCGCCCAAATGCGTACAAAAAGAACGGTAAACAGGATTGTTTTGGAATTGGTATTGAAAAACGGACAGTGCCTGAAGCTCAAAATCCGCATCGGTCGAAATTTCAAAAACCTGTCGAAAGTCTCCCATAGCACAAAAGTAGCCAATTTGCGTTGGCCGACACCGGACTTCAAAGGTCCTTTTAAAATAATTGCTGCTATCGAAGTAGGGGAAAATCGCTTGTGATAGGAAAATAAAAACTTCCTATCGTTTCGGTCGTATATTTTTAAAGACCATCGCTCTCAACAGGGAAGCCGCCTTTACTCGATAATCGAGATTTAAAATGCTCCGACCCTTGCGTCGAAATCAATGGTAATTTTCGTTCTAATGCCTAGTGGGCTTGCCTCGAGGTTATTTATTTCACTACCAATTTGCGCGTGCTGCTATGTTGTGCTTCCACTACCTGAAGTACGTATACGCCAGAGGCCAAATCCGAAATGTTCAAGGTTTTGTTCTTGATGACGTCCCTAAGGGCGACATCTCCGAAAACATCAAAGATCATAATTTCCTTCGGTTCATTTTTAGCGGTAGTAATGTATACCACATCGTCGAACACGGGATTCGGATAAATTTTAAAACCGGGAATTTCCTCGGGCTGTAGGTCTTTTGCAGAGGCCGGTTGTTGTGCAAACGCACCAAAAGATAACGCCAGTAGCAGCGCAGTGTAAAGTAGTCGCATAGGTATTGATTTGGGATCAATACTTTAAAGATACCCAAACTGGCCGGTAAAGCACTATTAATGTTGTGAAATTCGACAAAATGTAGGTGAATGGATTTGAATGTGTATTTGGTCGGTATTTTATGTTGGGCAGGTATATCCCACTTCGGGAAGAAGTATTCTTATTTGATGATCAGTTTTCGGGTAGCTACCTTATCCTTTTCGATGACCCTAAGGATATAGACGCCGGCATCCAAATCGGAAAGACTCAGTTCGGACCCAATCAGTTTGCGTTGCAGCACCTGCGTACCCAATACGTCAAAAATAAGAACGGTTTTCGGGGCGTTTTCGGCCGTATTTACATATACCTTTCCGTTTGTAACGGGGTTTGGATATAGCGTAAAGCCATCAATATCACCACTTGCTTTCGGTTCTTGGGCCAAAGCAATAGCGGTAAACAATAATGTAAGTATGAGGTAAAAGTTCTTCATTCACTTATATCTACGGTAAATATACTAAAATTGACGTTTGGGCGTTACGAATTACTTTCATTAGTACAAAAATTTGGCCAAAACGTAAAAAAGCCTCGATTTTTCGAGGCTTTTTTGTTTTATATAATATCGAATCGGTACCTGTTATACCATTTCAAAGTTAAAATGGTATTAGTTCCCCGTCACCCAACTAAAAGTACTGACGTCTACGGTAGCTTCAACTTCGTAAGATTGTGTTGGATCGGAATCCACACCTTCGATCTGAACGTTTGATAAGGCTCCGTCGTCCCTAAAATCCAAAGCCGTTTCATATCCTGAAAGGGAAAGTCCGGTAATGGTCGCGCCGGACTCAATTTTGAACTGTAAGGCCGTACCCCCTGTAGAAGAAACAGCGGTCAGGTTGGTCAAGGTAGGGTTGCCATTTTCACCATCGGCCTCTACCGCCGTAGAAAACCCTTGAATGGTATGGGATACGTATGCATTGGTCAGCGTTCCGCTCCAGCCTTCCGTCCAATCGATGGCGTCATCCTCATTGTTTTCCAAATACATGTTGGTGGCATTTACTGTTCCTCCAAAGAATTCTACTCCATCGTCGGTACCGTTCAATAGGGCCACGTTCGTTATGGTGGTTCCGGATCCTACCGCATACAGGGTCAAACCATTGAACTGCGATTCTGGATTGATGGATGCCCCAGCGTAGTTGATGATTAAGTAATCGATGGTTCCCGAATTGTCCGTGTCGTCGCTTCCGCCATAGGTCAGCTGACCTACTTCCGCTATAGCGTTTATACCCGCAGTGGTAGTAGCATCGCCCAATATCACCAGGCCTCCCCAGTCGCCTGGCTCTTGGTTGATAGATGTCATTACTACCGGATTTGCGGCAGTACCTTGAATATCGATCTGTGCGCCTTTTTGAATTACGATATACGTGCTGGTTTCTTCACCTTCTTCAACATCTGCGGTTATAACGGTTCCGGCAGGAATGGTTAATGTAGCACCTTCCTCGACGCTGAAGTTTCCGCTCAAAAAGTAGCTGACATCGGCGTCCAAAGTTAAATCGGAAGTGATGTTTCCTTCCAACACGCTTGTCGTTACCTCGGTAGTGGAATTCACCCAATCAAAAGAGGCTACATCTACGGTGGCAGGGGCCAAATACGCGTTCGAAGGGTCGGCGTCCGCACCATCGATCTGCACATTGGAAAATGCACCGTCATCCCTAAAATCAAAGGAAGTTTCATAACCGGCCAATGATAGTCCGGTAATTGTTGCTCCCGATTCTATTTTGAACTGTAAGGCGGTACCTCCAGTGCTGGAAACCGCTGTCAGGTTCTCCAAGGTCGGATTGCCGTTTTCGCCATCAGCTTCCACAGCGGTCGAAAAACCTTCTATGGAATGCAGTACATAGGCATTGGTAAGGGTTCCGTTCCACCCTTCGGTCCAGTCGATGGCATCGTCTTGGTTGTTTTCCAGGTAAAGGTTGGTAGCGTTCACCGTACCTCCGAAAAACTCGACACCATCATCCGTACCGTTCAATAATGCTACGTTTTGTATGGTGGTTCCCGAACCCACTGCATAAAGGGTAAGGCCGTTAAACTGTGACTCAGGGTTGATCGATGCTCCGGCATAATTAATGATCAAATAATTGATGCTTCCCGAATCGTCGGAACCGTTGGAGCCACCATAGGTCAACTGCCCTACTTCGGCTACGGCGTCTACACCGGCAGTGGTAGGCGCATCACCAAGGATGACAAGACCGCCCCAATCTCCCGGTTCTTCGTTCGCGGAGGTCATGGTCACCGGATTGGAGGCAGTTCCTTGGATATCGATCTTCGCACCTTTTTGGATTACGATATAGGTGCTGGTGTTCTGTCCCTCTTCTACATCGGCAATAATTTTGGTTCCGGCAGGGATAGTAAGCGTTGCGCCGGACTCCACGCTATAGTTCCCTTTTAGGGCGTAGGTGATATTGCTGTCCAATGTAACGTCTTCCGTAGTGCTGCCTTCCAAATTTTCGGTGGTGGTGGAATCTGGACATGCGGTACAAGCGCTACCGCCACAATCCACTCCTTCTTCGTCCCCGTTCTTGATGCCATCGGTACAGGTTGGTGCGGCACCATCAGGTCCTGGGTCCGGGCTGTTATCGTCCCCGCTGCAACTTACAATAAGTCCCATTGCAAGGGAAACCAGTCCCATTGCTAAAAATTTCCTTGATTTCATAATCGTTTCGTGTTTGTTAAAAGCGTTATTGTTACTTAAATCGGTAACTGAACCCTAAACTAAACTGAGCCCCTACTGAATAAGAACGAACGATTTCTTCGGTTTCAATTCCGGAACTTGGCCGAATTAATTGTGTTCTCTCTATTTCAGGATTTAGCAGGTTGCGTCCAATCAACCGAACGGTTATATGCTCTCCTATTTCCTTGCTCACTACGGCATCCAATACCACGAAACCTTTTTCTATAATGGCATCGTTAAACTCGATATTGGTGTTCGTCTGGTTGAGCGCGGAACCTAGACTGAAAATCTTATCGGATGCATAATTTGCTGTCAAAGATGCGGAAAGCGGGTTGTCCGAAGATTCGGTAAAGTTTAAGCTTGTGTTAAGTATCCAGTCCGAAGCGCCCTGCAAGTCGGTCTCTGTTAAGCCTTTGTAACGAAATGTGCGTACCAAGCTTCCATCTTCGTTCCGTACCTCTTTCAAATCCTGCGTATGCCACATTCTGGAAGCATTGAAATTTAGGTTCAGACCGTAACCGGAAACGGTGTCGTCTTCTTCATTAGTTATCGGTTTGATCAAATCGAGTTTGGTTTCCAATTCGATTCCGAATACTTCCGCTTTTTCACCGGAGTTGAAATAGGAGAATACACCTGCAGCCCCACGATCTTGTACAGTGTTTATAGGGTCGGAGATGTCTTTGTAAAAGGTTGCTACCGAAACCAGTTGTCCTGCCGATGGAAAGTACTCCCATTTTAGGTCATAGTTCAAATCGGTAGAAGCTTCGATATTTGGATTACCCCTGGTTACCTGGCCTGTAGGGGCAACATATTCAAAAGGGGATATCTCCTTGAATTCTGGAAGTGTGATCGTTCTACTGAATGCAAAGCGCACCGCATTTTTTTCGTTAACGTCATATTTGATATTTGCGGTAGGGTACAGGTTGTTGTACGATTTATTGGCCGCACCGATACGCGGGTTGATGTTCCCCACATCGTAATTTACATCGATATCATCTGCTTGATAACGCAGACCACCATTGATGTTCCATTTTTTTTCGCCCCAATTGAAATCTACAAAGGCAGCTTTGGAGTCCAGTTCGCCCGAATAAAAGTCGGGAATAAGTACGTTCAGCCGTAAAAGACCATTGTCAAAATTGGATTGTTGAAAAATACTTCCCAAATTATCGATAGATGGGGGATTGATGGCATTTCTGGAAACTTCACGAACACCGATGAATTGAGAGTTAAAGTCACGGCTCTTGTTTCTATAGTTCAGGCCAAATTCCAATTTCAAGGTTTTATCGTCTTCTTCGATCAAGCGAAGAACATCCTTCAAGTACCCATTGAATTCGGTGTCTTCTATGGTCTGTTTTGATTTTCGCTGCTGAAAGTCGGCAGTTCTTCCCAACTGTACAAAGTCGCCATCCGGATCAAAGTTGACCTCGTTTCGGATACGGTTCGGTTCGTCGGCATTTACCTTGTTGAACCCACCGGCCCAGGATAAGGTGTTCTTATCGGAAAGTTGATGTGTCCCTAATAATTGTGTGGTAAGCAAACGGGTCTGTTTTAAATTCTGGTCACGAATGAACTGAAACAGTCCTTCGGGCCGTTCCGTTTCCTCAAAAACGGAAGCCTCACCATTTCTACCCCCTTCAAAAACAAGGTCCGAAATCTTATTAACGAAGAAAGTGCTGGATTTGATCCTGTTTTTGTCGTTTATCTTATAGGAAAGGTCCAACAACGCCGTAGTGTTGGTATTGGTGCTAAAATTGGTGGCATCGGTAATGGTATCCCTTAAAGCATTTCTGCTGAATTCCCTGAAGAGTCCTTGGGCATATTCATAGGATCGACTTTGCGATGCGGCCAAGAAAACGGCAAGGTTTTCCTTAATTCGTTTTCCTGCGGATAAGGAGAATGAATAATTGATCGGGTTATCTTGTTGTACCGTGTTCCAGCCCTGACGTGTAATGAGGTCGCGGGTATCCAAGTTCTGATCATAAAAGCCAAAAGAAGTGTTGTTCGCGTTGGGAGAACCCTTAAAGTTATCGCGTACCCCGCCTTGCAACACATTGGAGTTACCGCCCACCCTTGCGCGTACGGAAAGTTCCTCCGAACCGGAAAGTTCGCGTGAAGTGATGTTGATGGTTCCGGACGATTGGTCGGCGGAGGATGCCGCCGCGTAGGTTTTGCTAACACTCACGTTTTGAATGATCCGCGTTGGGAAAAGCCCCAAGCCAATATTTTTTTTCTCCACATCGTCGGAAGGTATCGGCAAACCGTTTAAGGTGGTGGACAAATAGCGGTCTCCCAAACCACGTACAAAAACGTCGCCAGAGGCCTCACTGCTGGTTACCCCGGATATTTTAGTGGTAGCCGTAGCAACATCGGATACCCCGATTTTGGCAAGTTGTACCGCACCAATACTTTCCTTGATCTCCACTGCTTTTTTCTGATCTAGTAACAAGGCTACCTCCGAATCTTTTCGTGCGGTAGTGGTCACTACAACCTCTTCTAACGCAACACCTTCCGAGGCCCCCATGGGCACGTTCACAGTGGTCACCTTGCCGGCTTCTACCAAAATATTGGGCAGTTCTACCGTTTCATAACCCAAATAGCTCAATACCAAAGTGTACGACCCTGGTTCCAAATTGGCTATTTCATACAGGCCATCGAAGTCGGATTGGGTACCTTTTGTGGTCCCCTTTATAAGGATATTGGCAAAAGGCAAAGGCTCGTTGTTCAGTTCCTTGTCGGTCAAATTACCAGCGATACTTCCCGTATCTTGGGCACTCATGATCATTCCTGAAACAAGCGCTAGCAAAAAACAAATTTTCTTCAATTTTATGGTCTTTGAAATTCGCTGCAAAGAACGCTAGGGGTTGTAAAAGCCGTGTTATCTCTGTGTTAAACCTTTATTTCTGTAGCGTTACCTTAATGTTATCACATTAAATGAAGGTTAACTAGTTTTGAGCAAAGCGGATTATCTTTACATTTGAGCGACACGTATAAAAAGAAGTGATGAAAAAAAGCGAAATAAAAATCCTCCTTGTCGACGACGAACCGGATATTTTAGAGATTGTCGGGTACAACCTTTCCTCGCAAGGTTATCAGGTGTTTACCGCCAAAAATGGTTTGGAAGGCGTAGAGAAGGCGAAAAAGAAGGAACCGCATTTGATCATCCTTGATGTTATGATGCCCGAGATGGACGGTATTGAGGCCTGCGAGATCATTCGGGGTACGCCCGGTCTGGAACAAACGATCATTACCTTTTTGACCGCAAGGGGAGAGGACTATTCCCAAGTGGCCGGTTTTGATGCCGGGGCCGATGACTATATTACCAAACCTATCAAACCAAAGGTGTTGGTAAGTAAAGTAAAGGCATTGCTTCGCCGTTTGAAAGAAAGGGAAGATGCTTCTTCGGAAGATATTGTAAAAGTAGGCAACCTGGTGATCAACCGGGAAGAATATAAAATCGTGAACGACGGGGTAGAGATCATTTTGCCCAGAAAAGAGTTCGAACTCCTTTCCCTTTTGAGCTCAAAACCGAACAAGGTCTTTAAACGGGAAGTAATATTGGACCGTGTGTGGGGCAACGAAGTGGTCGTTGGCGGGCGTACCATTGATGTACATATTCGAAAGCTTCGCGAAAAAATAGGGGAAGAACATTTTAAGACCGTCAAAGGTGTCGGCTACAAGTTCGTGCTCTGATACCATTTTAACTTTGAAATAGCACTAATAAATCGTTTCTTTTTCAGCTGTTCTTCGTTAAAAAATATAACCGTAGCTAAGGCTATGCTTAGATTTTTTGCCTCGAACAACTAAAAAATAATTCAATTTCTATACGCGCGATTTCAAAGTTAAAATGGTATAATACCATTTCTACCTTGAAATTACCCATTAAAAATTGCTCTTTTCCGTGAATACTTCAAAATAAAAAACAACTGTAGCTACGGCTATGTTTGGTTTTTCTTTTTCGTCCGAACAAAAAATAACGGCTTTTTATTTGGGTAATTTCAAGGTAAAAACGGTAATTTTTATCATTCTGTTTGGTCCTGTAGGGCATTCCTTTACTTTTGCAATGCGACCACAGGTCGCAACGCACCAATTGATGGGTTATGGCGATTAGGCTAAGAAAATCGTATCGGTTTGCACTGCGCTCGGCGTTGTTGATCACTTTTTGTTCCGCAATATTGTTGGGCGGCCTGCTCTACATGTTACATTCTTTAAATTGGCTGTTGCTATTGGTTTTCGCCCTGCTTTTTTTTGGGATTTCCTTTATCGTTCTTCAATACCGTATTCAACGTTACATTTATCGCAGGATCAAGAAAATTTACGATGACGTGGCCTTATTGGAATCCACTTCCCTTACTTCCGACCCGATTACGACCGACATGAAAACGCTGACCGCGGAAATCGAAAAATTTGCGAAGGACAAAAAAGTGGAAATCGATACCCTAAAAATAAGGGAAGAGTACCGTAAGGATTTTTTGGGGAACGTGTCGCATGAGCTGAAAACCCCCCTGTTTACGGTTCAAGGGTATATTGAAACGCTTTTGGATGGGGCGATCAACGATAAAAATGTCCGTAAAAAGTACTTGTCGCGGGCAAACAAGGCCGTAGAACGGTTGATCTACATCGTAAAAGATCTGGATTTGATCACAAAATTGGAGGCCGGTGAGCTTATGGTGGAACGTACCGATTTTGATATTATCGAATTGATTCAAAGTGTTTTTGAACTTTTGGAAATGAAATCGGCAAAAAAAGAGATTGCCTTAACATTTGATATCGAATACGTTGAACCCATTTATGTGCATGCCGATCTGGAAAAGATACAACGGGTACTGACCAATTTGTTGGTTAATTCCATAAAGTATGGGCAAAAGAACGGAACAACGGAGGTAAGCGTAGAAAATTTGATACGGAACAAGGTCATTGTAAGGGTCACCGACAATGGCGAGGGCATACCGGAGCAATATATTCCGAGGTTGTTCGAACGGTTTTATCGGGTCGATCAAAGTGGCAGTAGAAAAGAGGGCGGTTCCGGTCTTGGCCTTTCCATCGTAAAACACATTATAGAGGCCCACGGAGAGAAAATATATGTAGAGAGTGTGGAAGAGGTCGGTTCCGAATTCTCGTTTACTTTGGAAAAAGTTACTCCTTCCGAAGCCTAGTTTTTTCCTAGTTTTGTGGGATAAAAATAAATGGCCGGTGGGAAGTAAGAACAAATTAAAACGGTTCAAGGAAAATGAGACCTTCAAAAATGTCATTCAACCCGTAAGGGACGAGGTTTCCGCAGGGTTGTTTTCGCTTCGCGGGAAATGGAATACCCACTTTAAAAACGAAAATCCCATTGTTTTGGAACTGGGCTGTGGTAAGGGCGAGTACACCGTTGGTCTTTCGCGGGCATATCCCGATAAAAATTTCATCGGAATCGATATCAAAGGGGCCCGTTTTTGGCGAGGGGCCAAAACGGCCTTGGAAGAAAATCTGGAAAATGCCGCCTTTTTAAGAAGTCAAATCGAACTGATCGATCTCCTTTTCGCGGAAAATGAAGTGGCAGAAATTTGGATAACCTTCCCGGATCCACAGATAAAATATAAACGGACCAAACACCGGATGACCAATTCCGATTTTCTGGATAAGTATCGAAAAATACTGCGTCCTGGCGGATTGGTACACCTAAAGACCGATAGCGAATTTATGCACGGCTATACCTTGGGGCTCTTGCAGGGTTTGGGGCTTACCGTAAACTATGCCAATCACGACGTATATAAGAACGAGGGAAGCCCTAGGGAAGTTTTGGGCATCCAAACGTTTTACGAACGGCAATATCTTGAAAAGGGAAAACCGATCACCTACATTCAATTTAAGTTCGGGTAGCGCATGCAACATTTGTTAATTCTTTTTTTTGCGACCTTTTCCGCGGCTGCCATGGCTACGGTTCCACCTGGACTGTTGAACATGAATGCCGCCAAGGTGAGTGTGGAAAAAGGAAAGGGCAATGGCATCATTTTTAGTTTGGGGGTCTCCACAATGATATTGCTACAGGCCTATGTAGCCGTATTGATCTCCAAGTTTTTGTACCGAAACCCCCAAGTGATCGATTGGTTGTTAAAAGGAGGGGTGTTCGTGTTCGGTTTTTTTGCAATCTATTTTTTTATTGCTGCGGGGCGCGATCGTAAAGGCCCCGCCAAAACGGTCAAGGTCAGCAAGAAAAACAGCTATTTTAGAGGCTTTTTGTTGGCGGCCGTAAACTTATTGACCATTCCTTACTACAGTGGCCTAAACGCCATGTGGAACGCCTCGGGTTGGATCAAGTTCGAGTTGACCGATACCCTTATTTTTGTTTTTGCCGCAGGTTTGGGTACCTTTTCGGTGTTGTATCTGTATGTTTTTTATTTCAATAAGCTGGAAAGGACCTCGGATAGCTTTTCAAAAAACAGCAATTATATTTTGAGCGCTTTAATGGTGGTACTTTTGAGCATTACCTTATTTCGAATATTTTATCGACAATGAAACCGGAGAACAAAAACTTTTTTGAGCGGGTATACCGAGTGGCCGAACAAATACCATATGGCCGGGTTACCTCCTATGGTGCCATTGCCAAATACCTTGGGGCGGCACGGAGCGCCAGAATGGTCGGTTGGGCAATGAACGGTGCGGGCAACCTGCCCAAGGTGCCGGCGCATCGGGTGGTAAATAAAATAGGGTTATTGACCGGAAAACATCATTTTGATGGCACCAATTTAATGCAACAGCTACTTGAAAACGAAGGCATTCAAGTGATTGATAATCAGATACAGCATTTCGAAAAACACTTTTGGGACCCTTTTACCGAACTAGGCGTTCAAGAGGAGCTCGACTAGCGTACCCGCAAGGTCGAAGGCTTAAATGGAGCATCATCGGCAACCCCTATATCAACATTCCTTATTTCAATAACAACCCTTTAGGGTTACCGTGCGATGGCGTATCTTTGTAAGGTATACCATTGTACCAGGGACATAGGGATAAAGAAATGGTATTATTGTGCTGTTTCAATGTTAAAATGGTAATACGATCAATTTGAATAGAAAGGGATAAAATGGTCAAGATAGAAAAGAAAGCGGTCCTTAAAGCACTGGAAAACATTACGGTTCCAGGGGAAGGCCAAAATATGGTCGAAAGTGGAGCCGTTAAGAATGTGCAAATTTTTGGGGATGAGGTAGAGATCGACATTACCATTACCAATCCCAGTTTGCAGGCCCGTAAGAAAACCGAGGTCGAAATTTTAAAGGTCGTTCACCGAGAGGTGTACGAAAAGGCCAAAATGAAAGTGAACATCACGGTCGATGCGCCCGCACCCAAGCAAAAGCCTAATGAAATAAAGGGCAAACCGTTACCGGGAATCAAGAACATTATTGCCGTTGCTTCGGGAAAAGGTGGTGTAGGGAAGTCTACGGTTACGGCAAATTTAGCGGTTACCTTGGCCAAAATGGGACTAAAGGTAGGGTTGCTCGATGCCGATATCTACGGGCCTTCCATGCCCATAATGTTCGATGTTACACAAGAAAAGCCCTTGGCCGTAAACGTCGATGGAAAATCCAAAATGAGACCGGTCGAAAGTTATGGTGTAAAAATGTTGTCCATCGGCTTTTTTACCCAACCGAACCAAGCGGTCATTTGGAGAGGACCTATGGCTTCAAAGGCATTGAACCAAATGATCTTTGATGCCCATTGGGGCGAATTGGATGTTATGTTGCTCGATTTGCCTCCCGGTACGGGCGACATTCATTTGAGTATCATGCAGGCAATGCCGGTTACCGGTGCCGTGGTGGTAAGTACCCCACAGGAAGTGGCCTTGGCCGATGCCCGAAAGGGCGTGGCAATGTTCCAACAAGAAGCGATTAACGTTCCGGTACTGGGAATTGTGGAAAACATGGCGTATTTTACTCCTGTGGAGCTTCCCGACAATAAGTATTATATCTTTGGAAAGGAAGGCGCACGCCATTTGGCCGAAGACCTGGAAGTACCTTTCTTGGGAGAAATTCCGTTGGTACAGAGCATACGCGAAGCCGGTGACGTTGGAAGGCCGGCCGCAATGCAAACGGCCACGCCCATAGAAAGCGCCTTTGAAGAACTGACGCGAAACGTGGTACAGGAAATGGTAGCACGAAATACAACATTGCCTCCAACGGAAGCAATAAAAATAACGACAATGGCGGGATGTGCCGCCGTTAAGAAAAAGTGATATGACATCGGAAGAGTTAAAAACGAATATTGAAAAAGCGCTGGAAGAAATCCGTCCGTTCCTGCAAAGCGACGGTGGCGATATCTCCCTGATTTCCATTGATAACGATACTTCGGTCAAAGTACGTTTGGAAGGTGCCTGCGTAGGATGTACCGTAAACCAGATGACGTTGAAAAGCGGGGTGGAAATGACCATTAAAAAGTATGCGCCCCAGATAGAAGAGGTCGTTAATGTTTCTTAGAAAGAGCACCGTCAGTTGCTGTTATGAACAGTAATATAGATGGGCGGTCGCCAATGAAGTCGTTTTCATGATCAAGACAGATATATTGATAATCGGTGCGGGACCCACAGGGCTTTTCACCGTATTTGAGGCCGGTTTACTGCAATTAAAATGTCATTTGATTGACGCACTCCCACAGGCCGGCGGACAGTGTTCGGAAATTTATCCCAAAAAACCCATTTACGATATTCCCGGTTTCCCCGAAGTTTTGGCGGGAGATCTGGTACACAACCTTATGGAGCAGGCAAAACCATTCCAACCCGGTTTTACCCTTGGAGAACGGGCACAGACCATTAAAAAATTGGACGACGGTACTTTTGTGGTAACCACCAACAAAGGAACGGAACACTGTGCCCCGGTCGTGGCCATAGCGGGCGGACTCGGTAGTTTTGAGCCAAGAAAACCACCCTTGGAGAACCTGTCGGACTACGAGGGAAAGGGGGTGGCCTACATGATCAAAGATCCCGAAGTGTACCGTGATAAAAAGGTAGTAATTGCGGGTGGAGGGGATTCCGCCTTGGATTGGAGTATTTTTTTGACCGACGTGGCGGCCGAGGTTACCTTGGTACATCGGCGCAACGAGTTTCGAGGTGCTTTGGATTCGGTAGAGAAGGTACAACAGCTTAAAAATAAAGGGAAAATTAAATTGATAACCCCTGCGGAGGTTATAGGGTTGTATGGGGAACACCGTTTAGAAGGGGTTACCCTGCAAAAGACAGGTGCGGAAAAGGAAATGCTGGACCTTCGCGCCGATTCCTTTATTCCCCTTTTCGGGCTATCGCCCAAACTGGGCCCTATTGGGGATTGGGGGTTGGAAATTGAGAAAAATGCGATCAAGGTCGATAATACGCTGGACTACCAAACCAATATTCTCGGAATTTATGCCATCGGAGATGTGAATACCTATCCCGGAAAGCTCAAATTGATCCTGTGCGGTTTTCATGAGGCCACGCTTATGTGCCAAAGCGCATACCAACGTATTTATCCGGATAAAAAATATGTAATGAAATATACGACCGTTGGCGGTGTTACCGGTTTTGACGGGAGTAAAAAAGAAGCGCCGAAGGCGGTGGTAAAAAAAATAGAATAAAGCCATAGGTGGCGTTGGTCAGCCAAATGATGTTTGAGCAGCGGGAGCGTTTTCCAATAAGACCTGCAACGTGAAGTGCCCGCAACAGCTATTATGGCATTGAAGATAACCAATAAAACAAGTTGAAATTGTCCGATATTAAGATAAAGATTACCGATAGAGAAGGTGTGTCCCATGAGGTGGATGCTCCGACCGATATGAACATGAACCTCATGGAGGTGGTGCGTTCCTATGAATTGGCACCTGAAGGCACCATAGGAATCTGCGGGGGAATGGCCATGTGTGCTTCTTGCCAATGCTATGTAACCTCAGATCACGCACTTCCCGAAAAATCGGATGACGAAGAAGCAATGTTGGCGGAAGCCTTTAATGTAGAGGAAAACTCACGTTTGGGCTGCCAAGTACATATCACGGAGGCCCTTGATGGCTTGGAAGTGGTGCTGGCCCCGGAAGAGCTGTAGGTTCCCCGACCCAGTGTTCCCTTATATCCGTGCCTGATAGGTAAACAGGTTGTAATACCGTCCTTCCTCGGCAATCAATTGGTCGTGAGTGCCCTGTTCGGCAATACGGCCGTTTTCGATAACTAAAATTTGATCTGCCTTGCGAATGGTGCTCAACCGGTGTGCTATTACGAAGGTGGTGCGCCCTTCGGTCAGTGTGGCCAAACTTTTTTGGATCAATGCTTCGCTTTCGGTATCCAGGTTAGAGGTCGCCTCATCCAAGATCAGTATTTTTGGATCGGCCAAAATCGCCCTGGCAATAGCGATACGTTGCCGTTGCCCTCCAGATAGTTTTACGCCACGTTCCCCGATCAACGTGTCCAGTCCGTCCTCGAACCGATCGGTAAATTCATCCACATAAGCGGCTTTCACTGTTTGTAGCAACGCGGCTTCCCCAGCGTTTGGCCTTGGAAAAAGAATGTTTTCGCGAATGGTGCCCTCGAACAAAAAATCGTCCTGTAGTACTACACCTAAAAACTGGCGAAAACTGGTCAGGTCTACTCGGGAAAGGTCGTTCCCGTCTATGGTAATGGTACCCGATCCGGGATTTAAAAAACTGGCGGCCAAACCGGCAATGGTCGATTTTCCGGATCCTGAACTGCCTACAAGGGCAATAACATCCCCCGATTTTGCCGTAAAATTGATATCGTGCAATACCGCTTTGCCCTCCTCATATGCAAAAGAAACCTGATCGAAAACCATTTTTCCCTTGAGTTCCGATAAGTGAACGGTACGGTCCTTTTCGTCCGCTTCGCTCATTTGGTTCATCAACTCCTCCGTTCGGTCAAGACCGGCAAGGGCCTCGGTCAATTGACTTCCGATATTGCTCATTTGAACGATAGGCGCTACCATTAGGGCCAATAAAAAAGTAAACTCAAAGTACTCCCCGGTGGTGAGCTCCCCGTTCATCATTTTATAGCCGCCAAAGCCCATCATAATTCCCGTTGTGGCCAGTCCTAACAAAAAGGTGGACGAACTGGTCATGACCGCCGTAGCGGTAAGGCTCTTTTTTACGTTTTGGTAAAGTTTGTCCACGCCATCCTCAAAAACTTTTGCCTCTTGTGCTTCCGCATTAAAACCCTTGATCACCCGTATGCCGCCCAAGGTTTCCGTAAGTCGCCCTTTTACCTCCGCATTTATTTTTCCCCTTTCGCGGAACACTGGTCTAATGATCTTAAATGCCTTTAACGCAATAAATGCAAACAGTAACAAGGGTACAAAGGTCAATAAGGTCATGGTAGGGCTGATCCGCAGTAGCAATATCAAGGAAACAACGGCAGTAATCGTTCCGCCCACCAGTTGTACCAGTCCGGTTCCTATAAGGTTCCGAACCCCCTCCACATCGCTCATGATACGGGAAACCAGTCCTCCGGATTTTGTATTGTCGAAAAACCGAATGGGTAATGCCAATACCTTTTTCTGTACCTGCGCCCTGAGTTCCGAAATCATAAATTGCGCTTGTATGCTGAGTACTTTGGTCAACAGGAACGACATGATCCCCTGTACGAAAAACGAAAGCACGACAACGATAACGAGTACTTTTAAAAAATCGTAGTCCTTATTGGGTACGATATCGTCTAAAAAATAGCGAAGGGAAACCGGTGCTACAAAACTGGCCGCTTTGCTGATTACGATGAGCAAAAGCCCCATCAAAACCAATTTTCTTCGTGGCCAAATAATGGTTTTGAACGCTTTTAGGATGCTAACTTTTTTCTCTGCCATAAGCTTGAATAAAGGCCTAAAATTACGCTTAAATAATGGAATGGCTAGTATCGGTACACCGGGCCTTTGTGCGTTTGGTCATCTATGGTCAAAAAATAAAAGTAGTTGTCATTTTCAAAGTCGAACCCGGTAAGATCCAACTCCTTTGCAATTTTGCCAATGTCGGAATCGCTATCGTGCAATGTTTTGAGGACGTTTCCAAAATTGTCGGTCAAAACTAGGGTAGAAGCCATTTTTTTGGGAAGCTCATAGGCGATAACGATGGCGTCTTTTTTTGCATCCCTATAAATACTCAAGGGAATTTTTTTTCCATCGACACGTATTTCTGTTAAAACATCGGAGCTATAGACCACCAATTCGTCCCGATTGCCTTCGTTATAAATTTTCACATAAGCGGTTTCCGTATGTGCCTCATAAAAATATCCGGTTTTATTTTCATGCATCAGGGCGTGTAACGATTCGGTCGGCGGGATCAGGCTTCCAAAAGAGCGTAACCCTTTAACAGTGGGATAGGGGTAAGCCATTTTGATCATGATCCAACTGGTTTCCGGGGCCTCCCACTCAAAACTAAGGTCGTAGAGGTCGGTGTCGGTAGTTCCATATGCCAAAGTATACCCGCCATCGCTTGGTAGGAAAAAGGATTCGTTGTCCAACACCTCTTTCTTCATCCATCTACGATGCGTTTCCAAATGTTCGATGTTCAGGGTCTGCAACTGCTGTCGGTGTTCATGAACGGGATCTTCAAGACCAAAACCGGTAGCGATGGTCAAGGTACCAAATTGGGACACTGGCGCTATTTGGATGCTTGGGTCGCCGGGTAGAGGCGTACTGTTTTTTGTGGCGAGATTTGAATTGGAAGGAAAAAGGTAGCATCCTTTGTGCTTGTTTTTCCCACCGCCATGGTGATGCCCTTCCTTTTTCGATGGTCGCGCTACCATTTCGGGCAAGGGCGATCGGGTAAGGCTCCTGTCCTTGTCATAAAGAACCGATTCCTTTGAAAGGTTTTTAAATCGTAACGGTTCGGCAACGTGGTCATAAACGATTTTTTCAAAATAGTTATGTTCGGAAACAGCACCTTCGATATGCATGCCCACGGCATAATTGACGATTTGGACGTTTGTGAGTTTAGGTTCCGAAATACCATTTTTTGAAACGATCTGCAATGCCGTTGATGCAGGTTGCTTGGTATCGTTCGATAGTACGCAATGTTGCACGTACGCCGCACCGGGAGATAACCCAATGGTATTGTTCTTAAAAACGTAGCGGTCCAAAACGAGGTTTTTGCTTTGGTTCCATAACCCGATAGCACAGTTTTCGATTATGTTTTGATGACTGCGCCAGATGCCGCTATGTTCAAAATTTCCGATTTGGACCCCCACGGTGATTGCGGTATCTTTTTTAGTAATTCCGGAAATGGTATTTGTTGCGAAATGGAAGTTTTTCGCATCCTTTTTCCAAATAAAGTGTTCGTAGCCATCGGGCTTCAATATCCCGATTCCTTTTGTTCCATTTGCTAGGTGTAAACCGTTCTCCGCAAAGGTCTGATAAGGATTGTTGATGCGTACCGCAAATATTCCCTGGGAATTGTTGTAAATGGTATTGCCGATAATTTTATTTTCCGATCCGATACCGGAAGGGGAGCAGACCACAGCATGTGCCTTACCGTAATGAAAGCTATTTTCCGCTACTCGAACGGTGGTTTTGTCAAGTAAAAGTGCCGTATGTTCGGAATTTGAGAAAACACTTTTTTCGATATACGAGGGTACTTCGGTATCACCAAACCACGATAGTGCGGGTACGGTGTCTTGGATACCCGCTCCCTGAATATGCATTCCACTGATTTCGACCGCTCCGGCATCGGCGATCAACACGGTAAAACGATGTTTTTCAGTATCCGAACCTATTGTTATGGAACGTTGCGAAGTACTTATAGCGTTTTTGGAATCTTGATCGGATTCGGATTTGGCGCCGTTTTTCAAAGAGGTGCCGTACAACAGCAGACGTCCGCCATTGATTGCCTTTAATTCGGAAGGCTTTTGGTCTATGGACGGGGTAAAACGTATCGAAAAACGATGTTTGAACGGCGTTTCCTTGGTTCCCACTTGCAGTGTTCCGCCATCGATAGCAATATGGTTTGCGAATAGGGCAATGTCCTTACTATCATCGACCTTTAGCGTGCCCCTCACTATCAATTTTCCGACGGTAGCGGTATTTTTTGTCAGTATTCTTGTTTTCCCAAAAGGAACAATGACGGTGTCCTGCTGCTTACCGTCCGCTTTGGAAAACAGCGTTTTGCCTTTATGTTGCCCGTGTACGGCAACCAAGCTGGTCGTTAGCCATAAAAGGAGCACCAAAATAATATTAAAAGGCTTATAGCGCGCTATCATGAATGGGTCGCTTTAGGGTTTTACCACTTTTATGGGAAGCGAGGCGGTCGCAAACTTGATTTCAATGACATAGGTTCCCGAGGCCAAATGGTCCATTTGTAAAGGGATACTGTATTGCCCATCTTCCTGCGTTCCCGCGGAAAGTACGCGCAGTCTACGCCCTAAAATATCGAACATGCTAATAACGACCGTTTGGTCTTGCAGGAGCACATATTCGAGGGCGGATTGGGCCGTTATCGGGTTGGGCGATACACGAACGCCGGTCACAAATTGCTGGATATCCCCAGTGTCGATACCGTAGTTGTTTCCGGTTTTATCCCCTTCCGGGATAAGGTTTACCCATGCATAGCCCGTCTCGTCCGTAACCATTTTTAGGTATACCGCTCCCTCCTTGGGGTCAAAAAAGTATGCAGTGCCGGTCTGTGCGTCCAATTCGGAAAGGCTCGTTACTTCTTTGATCGGTACGTCCTCTCGGTCCAAGACCGAAATTCCGGTGTAGGGGAAAGGGTGTTTGAAAACGGTCCATTCGCCCGGTTTGTCCAGAACGCTTCTAAGCTCTAGGGCGTTTCCTTTTTCGTCCATATCCCATTGTCCCAAAATGGTATACTGCTGCTGTCCAAAAAAGTTAAAGAAGCGTTGATGGGCCCATTGCTGTTTGGGAATGCGAAGTTTGTCAAAATCACGGATCAGCGATACCTCTTGTTCGAGGTCAAAGCCGATACTGTTCATTTTGAGTTGCATGGCTCCTTCCGCCTCCAAAATGTAAGCCTGCCATTCTTCATGGTAGGCAATGGCATCCTTTCGAAAGGAGGAATAGGGGTGGGCGATCAGCACGGGACGGTCATATCCGGTCAAGCTCCCATCCGCGTCCAGTAAAAAGGAGGAGTTTTCATTGTCGCCCGAGGATCCTTTGGTACTCATCCATACCGGCAAGGTTTCCCCTTTTACCTGAATGCCCTTTAAAAAATTTTTACCGCGATGGCCACCGTGGCCGACGACTGCTGCGGCAACTTTTCCTTCCTCCACATCCTTGTTGATGTCGATAAAGGTTACGTTCGTCAATTTGGGCTGTTTGCGTCCGCCTTGCGAAATGGAATAGTAGCCCGCCCTACGGTCGCCATGCCGTAAGTGCCTGTTTTTTCCGCCGATGCTATTTGCCGATTTTCCCACTACAACGGTATTTTGTACGTGGGATTCCGATGATAGCAGTCCTATGGCGTTGTCGGCGATCATAAAATTGTCCAGGGTTATGTTCGTTATCTCCGTCCATACTCCGCTCATGGCGTTTTTGTAACTGGTGAAATTGCTAAAATTCCACATCAGGTCGCCATTTTGGAATTTGGTCATGAAAAACCCGTGACCGTGCCCCACTTGACCGTATAGCGCGTGGTTCGATATCCCTTCATTTCCGAGGTTTCCGGGAACCGAACAGGAATGGGCGAGGTTGCCGTCGAACACCACTTCTCTTGGTAGCAGATCGATTTCCCTAAACTCGCGATCGCGACCTCTATGGTCAAAAAAGAATCCTGTTCCCCTTTCCGAGCCGGCTACGTGGTTGTCGATAAGATTGTTGTGCACGTTCCGCATCCAAAATCCGGCAACGCGCTGTTCCCCCTGATCACTGCCGCCGCCGCCATCCCGGGGAAATGCAAAAAATCCCTTTTCGGGCTTACGGACCAACATGGCAAGGTTGTGCCGAAAGGTGTTGTTGATCTCGGGCCCGTCCTCGGCAGGAACAAAAACATGGTTCCGTACGTCAAATGCGACCACGTCTTCCACCAGTACGTTATCGGTCCGGTGCAGTACAACTCCCCGCTGTAGGCTATGATGAATACTTGAGTTTTTAATATAGTCGCCTTCACGGTCACCTGCCAAATGCCAATGCAGGTTGTACCGGGCTTCAATACCTGGCTGTCCCATGCGTCTAAACTCAACACCTTCTATATGAATCGGACCTGAATCGTTCAAGATCATCGTGTGGCCGCCGTACCGATCTGCTTCTGACTGCGAATCGCCCTGTATGACGATGTTCCGGGTAAGCATGCCTACTTCGGCACGTTCGTCCAAAGGTTTGTCCTCGTACCATTGTATTTCGCCAAAATGCGGATAACTTAGGGCAGGGGCAAAGGTGATGGTTTTTCCATCAACGGCCGAAATAGTAAGCTCCTCCGCTTCGTAGGGTTCGTATCCGCTGGGTGCGAGTGCAATTTTATCTCCAGGGACCCATCCGATCGGGGTTTTGTCCAGGGTCAAACGGGTATCTCCCGGCGATAACGAACCTTCCAATTGTCCCCAGCTAAGCTTGGTCGCACCAATGCCGTGCAACTGCAGGGATCCACCGGAAAGGGTGGTCAAGAACTTTCCTCCAAAAACGATTTCATCGCTTTTCGGACCGTTTAGGGTAATGGTCGCCTTATGCTGGAACGGGCTGTCCGCGGTTCCAATTTGAAGCAGTCCTTTTACCGTAATCGTCTCCGCCGTAAGGGAGATATCCTTGTCCTGAAAAATGAGGTTGCCTTCAATGGTCATATTACCAAGTTCGGGAGGGGAAACATCCAAGTATAGTGTTTTGTTGCCGGGTATGGTTACATTTTCACCTGCAATGGGGACCTTACCGGAAGGCCAGTTTACGGCATTTGACCATAGGTCTTGTGATAACAATTTTGGTCCGATGCCCAGGAGCACCAACAAGATCACGACCAAGGAAAACGATTTTCTCATATCTCGGAAGGTTATTGTTTCATTACTTTGATCGCCACTTCTTGGTCCGCCAATTGAAAACGGACAACATATACGCCACTTTGCAGATCTTCTCCTTCTAAGGGAATTTGATAGTCCCCTATTTTTTGGGTCGTCGCCTCAAAAGTCTTCATTTTTCTACCGGTAATGTCGAACACTTGAATTCCGATAAACTGTTCTTTAAGCAGTGTATATTCCAGGTAGGATCGTTCTGTAATCGGATTTGGCGTAACCCCAACATTGACAATGTCGTTGAACTCCACTGCGGCTATCGTTCCATCACCTACCGAAATGCCCTCTCCTGCCAACAAACGGGCAAAAGCATCTCCCTGATTATCGGTAACCAGCTTTACCACCACGGTAGCGTTGGACTTATCGAAATAATAAGCGGTACGGTTTTGGCCGCTCAGGTCGGCCTCGCTGTTCACTGCGGGTATTTCGGTGTCATCCGCGTTGCGTACCGTTACCGCTGCATGGGGATACGGATAGCGTACTATGGTCCAATCCCCGGCACGTTTTAAAACGCTTTTTGCCGTGATCACCTGTCCATCTTTATCCACCGCCCATTCGCCGCGAAAGGTTTGGGTAGATTTTGATCGAATACCAAAGTGGAAGGTTTTTCCAGACCTTAGGGCACTAATAAATTTTCCATCGTTTCCGACAAGGCTGATGTCCAGGGAATACGGAATATCGTTGAACTGTAGTTGCATAATTTCACCGGCATCCATAACATACGCCCTCCAATCTTCATGATAGATGGCATCGTCGTGGATCAGACTTGAAGCTTCATGTACGATGATCATCGGTTTTTGGTATCCCGTTAAACTGCCATCCCGATCCAGTAAGAACGAGCCGCTTGGCCGGTCTTGGTTGATGCCTTTGGTACGCATGTAGATCGGTTGCGAATTGATGAGTTTTATACCTTCAAAGTAATTTTCGCCGTAGTGTCCCGATTGGCCTACCACAGCGGCGGCCACATCGCCGTCGGCAATTTCGGAATTGATGTTTACAAAGGTTACATTCGTGAATTTTGGTTGTTTGGGACCGCCTTGGGCAATGGAATAGTATCCGGCCCTTTTATGTCCGTCGCGTAACACCCTGTTGGGTCCCCCGATGGTGTTTTCCGATCGTCCGATGATCAAGCTATTCTGTACGTAGGATCGGGACGACATTAAAGCGGAGGTGTTATCCGCAAGGATGGCATTGTCAAAAGTAACGTTGAGCATTTCGCTCCAAACCCCGCTTATGGCATTTTTATAAGCTGTAAAGTCACCAAAGCGCCACATAAGGTCCCCGTTTTTAAATCCGTCGAGGAACACGCCGTGGCCATGCCCTACCTGCCCGTAGGTGGCCACGTTGGTAACCGCATTGTTGTTTGCCCCCGGTACGGAACAGGAATGGGCCACATTGTCCTTAAAGACGATTGTTCTGGGTAGCACATCGAACTCCTTGTAAATACGATCTTTGGCGAAGCCGTCAAAAAAGAAGCCTACGCCCCGTTCAGATCCCGCGGAATGGTTTCCGATCAGGTTGCTGTGCGGATTGCGCGACCAAAATCCCGCTACACGATGTTCGCCCTGCCGGCTCAATTTGGTTTCTTTTCCTTCCGCCGGAAAGGCAAAAAAGCCATCCTCGGGGCGTAGCATCAGCATGGCCAAATTGTCCTTAAAGGTATTGTTGACTTCGTTTCCGTCCTCGGCGGGGATGAACGCATGGTTCCTGATGTGGTAAGCCACTACATTTTCGACCCATACGTTATCGGTACGATGGAGTACCACGCCCCGTTGCAGCGCGTGGTGGATACTCGAGTTCCGAATGTAGTCGCCTTTGCGGTCACCGGCAATATGCCAGTGAAAACTGTAACGCCCTTCCTGTCCGGGTTGCCCCATACGGGTGAATTCTACACCTTCCACATGTATGGGTCCCGAATCGCTTAAGATCATCGTATGGCCGCCAAAGCGTATTTCTTCGGAGTCCTGGGCACCCTGAATCGTAATGTTTCGCGTCAGTAGGCCCACCTCGGCCCTTTCGTCCAAAACTTTACCATCATAGGTCTGTAGTTCGCCAAAATGGTCGTAGCGCAAGGCCGGTGTAAAACGGATGTCGGTCCCGTTCACTTCGGTTATGGTAAGTTCTTCGGCCTCAAACGGGTCATAACCACTCGGTGCGATTACAATTTTATCGCCAGCGGCCCATCCGGTTGCATTTTGGTCCAACCGTATGGAGGTAGCCCCGGCACGTACGGTTCCTTCCAATTGCCCCCAGCTAAGTTTTTCCGCGCTGGATCCGTGCAATTGTAGCGATCCACCCGCTATGGTACTTAAAAAACGTCCACCGTATAGGGGATCGTCCGTTTTAGGACCGTTCAAGGTTATGGTAGCATCGCTTTGAAAAGGAGTCGCCTCCGTACCTATCTGTAACGTTCCCTTTACAAGAATGGATTTTGCGGTAAGCTGTAAGTCTTTATCCTGGAATATCAGATCTCCTTCTATAAGCATATTGCCCAACTCCGGGGGGGAGACGTCCAAACGGATCGTTTTGTCTTTTGGGATTTCCACATTTTCATTGGCCTTCGGCAAGGTTCCGTTGGGCCAGGTATCGGGGTCGGACCAATTTTCCTGTGCAGATAGGGAACAGGAAAATAGTATTGCGATACCAAAAAAGAATACACTGCTGGTGAGGGTTTCTAATTTCATCTATAAAAGGTTAAGTATGGGATATTTGGGGAATATCCATTGCCTAATAAAAGTATCGTTTTAACGGATGTACGGTTAAAATAATATAGGGTAACAATCAAATGGGCGGCTACCCCACCTTTTTTCGATGAAATACACTTAGGATTTTCGAATCCACAGAAAACGATAGGCCATAGAGGCCGTAAAGGTGATGTGTTATGTTCTGGAATTCGAACTATCTTTATGCAGTTGACGGTAGGGACGTACCATTTTATAAATTTGAGCAATGGATAAAAAAAAGAAGGACAGTAACAGGATCGTTTGGTTTTTGATATGTTTTATCGTCAGTGTCGGGGTACGGGCGCAAACTACGGCACTTTTGGCCAGGTGGGAAAAACAGGCCGAAAACATAACGATTATCAGGGACGATTTTGGCGTGCCGCATGTGTATGGCAAAACGGATGCCGATGCCGTATTTGGGCTGTTGTATGCCCAATGTGAAGACGACTTTAACCGGGTGGAACAGAATTATATTTGGGCCACGGGCCGTTTGGCAGAGGTGGAAGGGGAACAGGCCCTTTACAGCGACCTTCGCGCCAAACTGTTCATGACGGAGGAGGAAGCGAGGAAGTTGTATGCGGAAAGTCCGGAATGGCTCAAAAAATTATGCGATGCCTTTGCGGATGGCATCAACTATTACCTGTATACGCACCCAGAGGTAAGGCCCAAGTTGCTTACCCGTTTTGAGCCATGGATGCCCATGTACTTTAGCGAGGGTTCCATTGGGGGCGATATCGAACGGATCAGCACCAAAAAAATACAGGCGTTTTATGAAAATGGAATCGAAATTCCAAAGACGATGAAGAAACGGGAAGCACGGAAATATGAGATGGAAGAGCCGCAAGGGTCCAACGGAATCGCCATTTCCGGTAAACTGACCGAATCGGGCAGTACCCTATTGCTCATTAACCCACATACCTCGTTCTACTTTCGCGGAGAGGTGCATGTGGTCAGCGAAGAGGGATTGAACGCCTATGGGGCGGTTACCTGGGGACAGTTTTTTGTGTACCAGGGATTCAATGAAAAAACGGGATGGATGCACACCTCTACTTACACGGACGTTATGGACGAGTTTAAGGAGACGGTGTTGAACAGCGATGGGAAGTTGTTATACCGGTACGGGGAAACGTTACGCCCGGTAAAGACTTCAAAAATTACATTGAGCTATAAGGAAGGTGAAGAAATGAAATCCAAAACGGTAAAAGCCTTTCATACCCATCATGGACCTATAACCCATTTGGAGGATGGGCAATGGACGGCCTCCGCTATGATGTGGGATCCGGTAAAGGCATTGGAGCAATCTTTTATTAGGACCAAGCAGAAAGGGTACAAAGGATTTAGGGAGATGATGGATATTCGAACAAATTCCAGCAACAACACCGTTTATGCCGATGCCGAAGGGAACATTGCCTATTTCCACGGGAATTTTATACCGAAGCGCGATATTGCCTTCGACTATTCCAAACCGGTGGATGGTAGCGACCCCAAAACCGATTGGCAAGGGCTCCATCCGGTAAGCGAACATATAACGCTTCTCAACCCTAAAAACGGTTGGTTACAAAATTGTAATTCCACACCCTATACCGCGGCCTTGGAGTATAGTCCCAAAAAAGGGGACTACCCTTATTACATGTCCCGGGACCAAGAAAACTTCCGGGGCGTGCATGCTATCGGTTTGTTGACCGATAGGTCGGGATATACCGTTGATAGTCTAATTCAATTGGCCCATGACCCTTATTTGCCGGCATTTAAGATATTGATTCCCGGTCTGTTGGAAGCCTATTATGAGTATGATGACCGCAACCCGAAACTCCTGGAACCTTCCGAGATATTGGCCAAGTGGGACTATAATACCGGGAAGGAGTCCATCGCCATGACCCTTGCCCATTTTTACGGTACCGCTTTGTTGGAAAGGGGCGAACGCCCTGCCGGGCTGAGCGGTATGGAACTGATTTCCTATTTCGGTACCGATTCGCCCAAAGGCGAACGCAGGCGTATTTTTGAAGAGGTCGTCGATCGGTTGACCGATGATTTTGGTTCTTGGCGTGTCGCGTGGGGAGAAGTCAATCGGTACCAACGTTTGAACGGGGCACTTCGGCAGCCCTTTAACGATGACAAGCCTTCGGTTCCCATCGGTTTCGCCTCCGGCCGATGGGGCGCCCTTGCGGCCTACGGTGCCCGGTATACGAACAATACCAAAAAGTTGTATGGTACCAGGGGCAACAGTTTTGCGGCGGTAGTGGAATTTGGTAAACGGGTAAAAGCCAAAAGCATTCTGGCCGGTGGACAGAGTGGAGATCCGGAATCCCCATATTTTGACGACCAAACGAAACGGTATGCCGATATGGAATGGAAAGAAGTTCCCTTTTATAAGGAAGATGTTTTGCAACGCGCAGTGGAAACCTACCGACCTGGAAAACATCAATAATTTAACATTAATAGATAGTTTCTTACTTTTTTTGTTAAATATTATTTATTTTCAATAATTTTGACATGTTAGAACGCTGTATTGCCAATACTTTAAGACATGCATTACATTTTATATTGCTCGACGACCAGCAACGAATTAAGCGAGAATAAACTTATACAACTTCACAGAAACGCCCAAACAAGTAACCGCGAAAAAAATATTACCGGACTTCTTCTCAACCACAAGCAACGGTTTATACAGTTTATCGAGGGAAACAAATCCGATTTGGCACTTGTTTTTGATAAAGTAAAGCAAAGTCGGCTGCATCATCAAATTAAGGTTTTGGATTCGGGTACTTGTACCGATCGTATGTTTCCATCTTGGAGCATGGCCTATGATAATTTGGACAATACCGTTAAGGGTAATATGTTAAAAAAGGCGCAATTTGAAGATTTGTTTCACCGTTCGAACATTGTCAGTTCTCCGCTTGCCGTTAAATTAAAGCTTTGGACGCACTCCCAGAGCCTATTTAATATTGGTGTTTGATAGCGGACCGCTACGGTTAAACTCAAAAGGATTTCCCTTTTACATAAGCAAGCAGTTTTGACTAGGGCGTACAGCGGGCCATTTACTCCTTGGTGATGATCAAGGTGGCCTTGGAGCCCGAGGATAGTAGCCATTTGTTGGTGTATATCAGTTCCCCTTTGTCGTCGTAAACATCTACCTGTGCAGTGTTGGGGGATGAGGTGCCCTCGTTGAGCGCCACAAAATCGAGACGGTTGAAGCCTTTTACCAAGTCGACGTTAATCCCCTTAAAACTTCCTGTTAACAAGGTATTGGCGTCAACTACCATGTCGTTATGTAGGATCTTCACACGATCGCCATCGACATATTCATGGTCCCTGCATACGATTCCCACGAACTTTCCATTGTTCTTCACATCGCCCAAATACATGTTTCCAAAAAAATCGGAGGAACCTTCCTTTGCCCCTTTTCGGGGTCCTACCTTAGGATCGATCTTCATGCCCGTACCTGCTTGTACCAACTTTCGATCGGGGAGCATTTTCACCGGTTTTCGTCCCAAGGAATCCTTGAAATTGATTTCGGGCTCATTTCCGACCACCGAGGGCATTTTTAGCGCGGTACCTTTTTGTTGCTGCCCCTTGATGTCCAGTTTATTGGCCGCTTCAACGTTTAAGGGTTTTGCATCGGGCAGGTCCGTTTGCCCCATCACTAAAAATGGGATGGCTAACAAGATCAGAAAAAGTGTTGCGTTTCGCATGTCCTTTATATCGTCGGTGTTCTAACATAAAAATAACAAATACCCTGCCATGAGCACTTAAATAGCTGTTAAATTCGATAAACCGGGGGAAATAGGACCCTAGTGTACGGGTCGGGACCACGCCCGGTGAAGAAAGTCCAAAAAGTTTTTGTGCATTACCTTCACGATATCCATCGCGCCATATCCCCGTTGGGCGAGTAGTTCGGGAATTTTTTGTAGGTCCGCTATGGTATCTACATCGGCAGGGCACTGTTCGGTGCCAAAGCCACCATCAAGATCACTTCCGATACCGACATGATCTGTATTTCCCGCAAGTTGGCAAATATGGTCCAAATGATTTACCATGTTTTTTAGGCCAACATCCATTTTTTCCGGTAGCGAAATACCGCGTTGCCAACCGGGAACCATCATCCAAGCATCCAGGGCCAAACCAATAACCGCTTTTCGTTGGATGAGTGCCTTCAACTGTTCGTCGGAAAATTGTCTGGTATGGTTCACCAGGGCCCGACAGTTGTTATGGCTGGCCCAAATGGGGCCATGGTAATTGTCCAAGGTTTCCCAAAAGCTTTCATCGCACAAGTGGGTCACGTCCAGTATAAGGTTAAATCGTTCCATTTCCTTCAAGAGCGCTTTTCCCTTTGTTCCGATACCCCCTATGGAGTGCGTGCCATATGCGTAAGTGCCAGGCCCATAATGCGCCGGCCCAATGGCTCTTAGCCCCTGTCGGTACGACTTTTCCAAATAACCAAGGTCTACAATACTATCGGCCCCCTCGAGGGTCAGAATATAACCGATGGGGTGTGCCAGCTGCGATTCCTCCCAACGGGCCAAATGGGCATCAAGGGTGCTGTTGTCGGTAATCTGGGTCAAGTGCCCTTCTTGTTCCATGGCCTTGTACCAGGCCAATTGTGCTTGGGTCTGCGCCCAAGCCTGTTGGGGCGAGTTCCAACCCGGGAGAGGGTTGTTCGGCTTGCTGTATCGTGCAATTTGTGTCGCCATGCAAAGTCCGACCTTTCCCTTGCGCATGGCTTCAAATGAAACGGTATTGTTGCCCCTGTCGGGGGTGTCGGTCATTCCTTTTTCGCTATTTCGGATAGCGCTCACCGACCATCGGAGATCTCTATTCCATTCCATGGCGTTCATGGCAAGGTCCAAATGGGCATCGAACAGCAACATATCAGATGGTAATTCGTTGGTCTCTTGCCACAACCTCCCATGTTCCGGTTTGCTCGTGGTCGGAGATGGTCCGTACTTCCTTATACTTGGCAGCGGTAGGGCAAATATGTATGGGTAGGGCATATAGGGCATCGCCTACGGCATACTCGTTTGCCTTTTGGGTTTTTACGATCAGGTGTTCCTCGCTATGGCCTACCTGTTCACTACCTTCCAGTCCCAGTAATTTTACTCTCGGAAAACCCATTTCCGGGGCGACCCATTTATGGCCAAGATCAAAACACAAAAGGTCTTTTCCGGGCTTGCTGATCACCCGAACGAGCAACACCGCGGCATGTAGGAAATGCATATCGGGAAAAAGGTCTCCATAACGTACGTCCCAAAGTAAGGTCGTACCAGGGCTCGATTCTACATGGGGGCGTTTGGAATGTATCGGAAAAGAGGGGGATCCCCCTGCCACGACATGGGGTACGGTAATGCCCTCGTTTTTAATGGTGTTGATCAAATCGGTAACCGATTCATACGCGGCATCGCAACGGGCCTTCCTGTCCGCTATGTCGCTGTCGCGTATATGACCGTCGTATACATGGATTCCACTTGCCGTGACATGGGAATGTTCTTCCATGGCACGGTAGAGCGCTACCGCCGTTTCATCGGGCGGGCAACCGGTACGGTCCATTCCATTGTTGATGTCCATATATAGGGAAATTCGGGTATGTTCGTTTTCGGCGGACGTTGCTAAAACTTTCAAATGTGAGAGATTATCGACCAAGGTTGAAAAATAGGTTTCCGGAAAGCGTTTCATCAAACTGAAAAAACGATCGATATTGGCCGCTACCGGCTGCATGGCCAGGAGTACGTCCTTAGCTCCGCAATTGCCCAAAAGTTCGGCTTCGGCCACGGTAGCACATTTAAATTTTTGAATGCCGTGGCGTTGTTGCATTTGAACGATTTCGGCCGTTTTGTGGGTTTTGATGTGCGGTCGCAATCGTGTAAATCCACCTGCCATTGAAATCATGGTGCGGATGTTCTCTTCAATGCGTTCGGGATAGACCAATAATGCTGGGGAAGGTATGGTTTCAACATTATTTACGGTATACCATTCTTGTGCTGCCATATGCGTTTGTTTTATCATTTCGGTCGGAGTTCAAAAATGGCCTCTATCTCCACCGCTACCTGTCCGGGGAGCATCATTCCTACGGCACTTCTGGCGCCAACACCTTTATCACTGCCGAAAACATCGGCCATGAGTTCGCTAAATCCGTTGATTACCAAAGGCTGGTCGCTAAACTCGGGGGTACAATTGACCATTCCGAGGCTTTTGACCAAGCGCTCGATACGGTCGATATCACCAAAATGGGTTATGATGGTAGCCAACATCGTCAGTCCTACCTGGCGGGCCGCTTGCTTTCCCTGTTGCAGGTCAAGATCGTCGCCGACCCTACCGGTATATAGGGTGCCATCGTTTAACATGGGTCCCTGGCCCGAAACATATAGGAAATTGCCGACCGTTACCACCGGTTTGTACAGTCCGGCCGGAGGCGGCGCGGGAGGTAGGGATAGTCCCAGTTCCTTAATTCTTTTTGAAGGTGTTTCCATATCGTATGTTTTATGGTCCGGCGGTTTCGCTATTACATTATGGCTTCCGTAGGCGAAGCCGTTTTGATACGCGGCATGCCGTTAACGCTAAATGAACATATCCAATGCTAGAACGCCCAAAAGCCCCATAACACCCACCGTAGTTTCCATTACGGTCCATGTTTTCAGCGTGTCCTTTACCGAAAGATTAAAATATTCCTTGTACAACCAAAACCCTCCGTCGTTTACGTGGGACAGCATTAAGCTTCCCGAGCCGATGGCCAACACCATCAATTCGGGGCTTACATCGGTACTTGCCAGGAGGGGCGCGGCGATACCGGCAGCGGTAAGTCCTGCTACGGTAGCCGAACCGACACATACCCGTATGACCGTAGCAATGGACCAAGCGAGCAACAAGGGCGAAATGGTGACGCCTTTTAGCATTTCGCCGATATAGGTGCTTACGCCACTATCGATAAGTACTTCTTTTAGGGCACCCGCACCGGCGATGATCAGCAATACCATAGTGATGCCCGATACCGCGGTCGATACGGAACGCATGACCTCCTGCATTTTTTTTCCCCGTGCCAGCCCTAAAGTGTATATGGCCACCAATACGGAGCACAACATGGCGATTACCGGATTCCCAAGCACTTCGGTAAATTGTAACATTCCATTTCCTTCCGGAAGTACGACCTTGAAAATTGCTGCTATTCCGATCAGTATTACGGGCAACAGGGCAGTGAAAATACTGATAAACGTTCCCGGCATTTCTTCTTCGGTCAGTACTTTTGGGTTCAAAAATTCCTTTAAGGGCGAAGCCTTAATATTTTTTATGGTCCGCGAAAATAATGGCCCGGCAATAACAATGGCCGGTATTGCCACAATGATTCCGTACAGCAAGGTCTTTCCAATATCGGCCTTGAACATCACCGCGATCCCGGTCGGGGCGGGGTGCGGGGGCAAATAGCCATGGGTGACCGATAGGGAGGCCAACATGGGAAGGCCGACATATATTAGGGGAAGGCCCGTGGCAGCGGCAACGGTGAATACCAACGGAACCAGTATAACGAAACCTACGGTGTAGAACATGGGTATGCCTACGATAAAGCCGGTGAGTACTACCGCCCATTGGATGTTCTTTTTACCAAAAGTTGCGACCAAACGTGTGGTGATCCGCTGGGCCGCCCCGCTATCGGCGACCAGTTTTCCCAGCATGGCCCCAAGGCCGAGAATCATAATAAGTCCGCCCAAGGTCTTACCCAGTCCGGTTTGAATGGAATCTACCACGGCAATAACGTCCATACCCTCCGCCACTCCTACAAAAAGGGACACCAGAACAAACGAAATAAAGGCGTTCAATTTAAATTGGGCGATCAGGATAAAAAGAAGAACGATACCGATAATGACGATGGCTAAGGGCATGTAGAAGCTGTTTTGGAAGGTTTATGCTACTAAGATAGTGAAATTGAAGTACGGGAAAATAACCCTTTTCCCGATATGAATTTTTTTGGACTTCCCGTTACTGTCCTGCTTTTAGGGACGTTTTTTTCGCTCGGAAATAGACATGACCATGCTTTTGGGAGCGGAAACCACCTCTATGTTTTTTGGCAAATCGGCGTCGGAAAGGGCTACGGCTCGAAGCAGCAATTTTTCGACTTCAGGTTTTGGAAAGGTCTGAAAGTCCGTAACCTTTAAATGTCGGATATGTTTCCCCTTACCTTTTAACCCAAGCGTTGAGGACGGCAATTCGGTTCCCCGGTTAAAACCAAAATTGACATGGTGCGCATACACCGCTATATGGCAGAACGCGCCTTTCAGCTGTTCCGTTTTGGAGTATGCGATGGCCACTGCATTGTAGTTGTCCCATATGAGCTCATTGGCCTGGGGGACGGTGTCGGTAATAAAAGTTCTTAGCTGTAGGGCCAACTCCCGAATACGGGGATCGTAAGGCTTTAGAAATGTATGGAGTTGCGCATTGGGTTTCATGTATTATGATTTTTAGTTGAAATGGTGTTACACATCTTTTCCTTTTTTCATCAAGTGTTTTTCGGTATTTCTTCGGGTATGCATTACCCTGGAATTTACCCATACACTGCTTTCCAACAGCAGACCGATTGCTGACCCGATACTGTAGCAAACAAGGTCGCTCCACAGAAAACCGCTTCCCAAGACGAGTTTCCCCATTCTGGTTTCCCGCATGGCTTGAATTTGTTCCCCTTGATACAATGAAGTGATTTAAACTGTTTTTTTTACCTGCCCCCGAGGCGTCGGGGTCGCATTTTGCACCCTGACTTTGCCATTTTTGAATACCGTAGCTATGGCTATGTTACTAAAAAATGACTTCATCAGGTCGCAAAAGCCTTCATTTTCGGTTCCAAACAAAAAGTTTAAACCACTTCAATTGACCGAATTCAATACCAAAACAGATGGCCAAACTAATTACGGCCACTTTTAAAGGTGTTGCCCGTATTGCGCAAAAACCGACTAAGAAGTACATCATTAATGCATAAAGCACATCACCGATGTAAGGATAAAGCAACGCGGGGACGTAGGGCGTACGGGATAAAAGCCCGGCCCCAATGGTCAATACGACCAAGAGGCCATAGTAGGGACGTTTCCGATGATAGCCGTCCAAAAGATTAAAAGTGTTCGGCCTTTTTGGCATCGATGCTAAACTTTCTGAAATATAGGATGTTGGTGGTGTCTTTCCGTTCTGCGGCGATCCATTCGTCCATCTCTTCTTTGGTATATTGGCTTTTATGGCAGCGTAGCGATGTAAAGGCCTTTTCCTCGTCCTCGGCACGGAACCGAACGGCGGTGTTCATGTATTCCGCCCGTGTATATCCCAGGCCCCAATCTTGGGGAAATTTTTTGGTCTGTTCTTTTAGCCAACCAAAATGGTACAAGTCTATTTCCGTCGCCCATCCTTCTCGGAGTAATATTTCTTTGGTCAGTAGCCCCACCATCCTATGATCGGGATGCCCGGTATCCCCATCGGGGCCAAAGGTGATAATGGTAGTAGGTCTAAGAAGCGCTATTTTCTCTTTGATCGCCGTTTTGAGTTGTGCCACCTCTTCGTAAAAATTATGATGCCCATTAAGGCCAAGGCCGTCCTTTGCTCCCAAAAAATGGGGCGGACGTATCCCCAATGCCGCACAAGCGCATTCCGTTTCGGCCTTTCGTACCGCGATCAGGGAATCTCCGGCCGGTATTCCGGCATGGTCGGTCACCCCATATCTGCCGTCGGTGGCCAAAACCAGATGAACGTTGCTACTGTCCGCATATTTTGCCAATAAGGGACTTACGATCGTTTCATCGTCCGGATGCGCAAAAATGGCCATAATGGTTTTTGGAGGGGCATTCTTGATTGTAGGCTTCAGTTCGTTCACAGGTGCGTTGCCTTGCTGGCAAGCACCAAAGAATAGCAGTAAGGCGCTAACAAGGACCGATCGCCCTTGGCTTAAGGACGCCCATTTTTGCATTTGGGCGGTAGAGAGGATGCTCATGGGTTTACGGCGTTTTTTAATATGGTGCTATTCGTTATAGGGAATGTTCTCTAGCACGTGGTCGATCGTTTTTAAACGTGCTTTCCATTTGTCATTGGCATCTATAATGAGCCAAGGGGCATGGGCGCTATTGGTACGCTCGAACATTTTGGTCTTGTATCGGCTGTAGTCGTCCCATAGTTCTTGTGCCCGCTCATCCACAGCGGTCATTTTCCAGCGCTTTAGCGGGTTCTTTTTAATTTCCCTAAACCGTTTTGCCTGCTCTTCCTTGTTGATGGAAAAATAAAATTTGATCAAGTGGGTATCCGATTCGATGAGCATTTTTTCGAAATCGTTTACATGCGACATAAAAATTTCATATTCGCGCTCCGTACAAAATTGATTCACCGGCTCTACTACGGCACGATTGTACCAACTTCGATCAAAAAGAACGATTTCCCCAGGTTTGGGCAACTGGTTGATGTACCGCTGAAAAAACCATTGCTTGCGTTCGTCATCCGAAGGTACGTCCAAAGCCACGATTCTAAAATGTCTTGGGTTGATGTATTCCGTAAGCCTGCGAATGGCACCGCCCTTTCCCGCGGCGTCACGACCTTCAAAAAGGATCACTACCTTTTTATCGTTGTCGATCACCCAGTTTTGTAGCGTAATCAACGCCTCTTGCTTTTTTTTCAGCGTAGTAAGGTATGTTGCCTCCCGTAATGCGTTCTGGAGGTTTACCTTTTTATTTTTTAAAAGCGCATGAAGTCCTACTTTGGAATTGAGCAGTTGTACTTCCGCTTCTGTCAATTTTTTTATCGGCATGGCTTAAGTGTCTATTTGGATAACGCTCCTGTGGTAGCGCATAATAATGTTCGGGTCGGGCAGTAGGGCAATATCCGAAGCCCCTTTTCCTTCATAGTCGAACTGCGATAGTACATATCGCATGCTTTCTAACCGGGCCTTTTTTTTGTTATTGGCCTTTACAATGGTCCAAGGACTAAAATTGGAGTGCGTTTTGCTGAACATTTCCTCCTTGTAATGGGTGTAATCGTCCCAAAGCTCCTGTCCTTTCTTATCGACGGGACTGAACTTCCATTCTTTTAAGGGATTGTTCAAGCGCGCTTCGAAGCGTTTGTGCTGTTCGGACTTGGATATGGAAAACCAAAACTTGATGATCTTCAGGTTGTCCTCGTAAAGCAAGTGTTCAAACTCGGGAACTTGGGCGATAAAACGAGCGTACTGTTCCTTGGTACAAAAGCCCATAACCGGCTCTACCACAGCCCTATTGTACCAACTGCGATCAAAAAAAACGATCTCACCGGGATTGGGCAACATTTTGATGTACCTTCTAAAATACCATTGTCCTTTTTCTACCGCCGTTGGCTTACTAAGTGCGACAACTCTTGAAGATCGGGGGTTCAGATGTTCCTTGAACCGTTTAATGGCCCCGCCCTTTCCTGCGGCGTCCCTTCCCTCAAAAAGGATGACCACACGCATTTTATGCCGGGCGATATGTTTTTGGAGGTTTACAAATTCCGATTGCAGTAGGGAGAGCTCCGTTTCGTACCTGATTTTTTTTAGGGTCTTCCCCACGGCCCCATCGTCCTCATTGGCCAAGGCTAGAAGCGCTTTGCGGGTTTTGGCTTTTTCCAGATCATTTCCATCAAAGGTCATACGTAGTCGGTTTATCTCTTTTTGGTGCCCCGTGCTTTCGAACCGAACCGATTTTTACATCGGTAAGCGAAAAACGAACAGGCGTTGGTGCAGGCTTATCTGCCCTTGTACCTTATACCATTTTAACTTTGAAATAGCACTAATAAATCGTTTCTTTTTCAGCTGTTCTTCGTTAAAAAATAGAACCGTAGCTAAGGCTATGCTTCCATTTTTTGCCTCGAACAACTAAAAAATAATTCAATTTCCATACGCGCGATTTCAAAGTTAAAATGGTATTAATTTTTTGGGGAACTGGTTCGGGCTTGGCGTATTTTGCATAAAAATGCCCTATGTCACGGGTGGTTTTCGGGTTTTGTAGTCCCGTTTTGCATTTACTCTGCCAACTCCGTAATCTTTTTTTCGTACAGTTTCTTGCTTTCCACAACGGCCACGTTCAACTCCTTCATAATGCCTTCTACCCGGCCTTCGATACTTTTCATTTCATTGTTGATGTTATCAAAGCTGTTTAGGGCCGCCGCGACTTCCAACGCCTTGACCACTTCAACGGCATCGCCGTGTAACAGGCGTAACTTTTCGATGGCCTTGGAAGTATTGGCCAAGGTGCCGTTATACTTGGTACGCGCTTTTTCAATAGCACCCAAAAGGGTTTTTTTACTGTTTTCGTCGCTCAAACTATTGGTCTGGGTCTCCATCGCGGTAAAAAGGTTCGCGGCCTTGGTCTTCAGGTCTTCATATTCCTTGTTCAAACGTTCTACCCGTTTGTTTACTTTTTCCCAATCACCATATACTTTGGCAAATTCCTTGTCCTCGTTCTTGGTTTCTTCCAACGCGGTCTTTAGGGCACCTAGCGATGCCAATCCTTTGCCTACGTTTTTGTTGGCGGTTTCTTTGCGTTTTTCAAAGGTCGCTACTTGGGATTTAAATTGTTCCTTTAGCCGGATGAGGTCTTCCGGGCTTTTGTCTTTCCAACAGGAGACCAGGAAAAGCGAAAAAAAGAATACTAAAAAAGCGTTTTTGTTCATAAGGTCGGTGTTCGGATTTGCAGGTTAAATATACAATTTCTCTTTTGGAGTTGCCCGCTTCAGGGTGCCACTATTCCTCAAGGCGATACGCACTGAGCTTTTGTGGGCCTTCCAACACGGAACGGGCTACTTTAAGGGTGCCATCTTCCGAAGTTATAATGTTCCATTTGATCAACGCTATGGCACCGTTCTCGATTTCGATTCCGGTAATGCTCCTGGGATGCACACAGCTGCCATCGTTGAACAATGGGATGTCGCCCGGTTCGGGAAATCGGGGGCGGTGGGTGTGCCCCACGATGGTAATCAACAGCTTTTTGCCCAAGATCCATTTTTTGATGCGCCGTTCTACCTTTATCAGTTCCTTGTAGTTTTTGGCGGGGCTTGTGGGGTCCGCTATTCCCCAAACCTGTAAGGGTTTCCAGAGTACCCGTACCAAAAAACGTCCCCAACGCCAAAAAGTGTAATTCCACCAATCCGCTTGATGGCCGTGTGCCAAAAAAAGTTCCTGGCCGGTTGTAACATGTTTGAGTACCACGCCTTCTTGATACTCGATACCTGAAAGCAACGGTTTTTCCCGACCTTCTACGGGGTCAAAAAAACTCCAGAGGTTCTTTTTTACGTATTCCCGGTCTTTGTATACCATATCGTGGTTGCCCCAGATGAGGTGCAACCGTTCCTGCAGGTGAAACTTTTGAAGTAGTTTAAAAACGTTTTTATGTGCCTTAAAAATAGATTCAAAATGAAGGTTTTCCCAAAGTTCGTCTCCGTCGCCCAATTCGCAATAATGAAAGCCTTCGTTAAAGTAATGTTTGAGGGCATGAAAGTAAATATTGCGGTTGTTCGCAAAATCATCGGCAAAACTGTTGTCCCCACGGTGGCAATCGCTAAAAAGGATGAACTTGGAGTTGTCGTCAAAAGGCACCGTTTTGGCATGTTCGTAAGCTCTGGAGAGGCGCTTTTTTGAGGACATAGGAATACGATGCGTTATAAACTATTGGAAAGAAAGGTATGTTGGTTACAAGTGGCTTTTAATCGGGTGACTTTGGCCGATTTTATGGTAGTTCAATGATTTTTTTGATGCCGAACAAAGCACTTTTCCTTTCTTTGGGTAAATATGCGAAAAAAGCCAAAGATGGCATAAGGTTTCCTTTAACAAAATTTGGGGAGATGTTTTGTAACTTTATCCCTTCAAAGACGTCTAATACTTTGGAATGACTACAGATCAACAACGGGACAGCCCATTACTACAATGTATCAGTTTCAACAAGCTGTTGGAGCAATATGATGTTATGGCCCAAAGTGACGATGTGTTTTTGGCCAAAAAGGCAAAACGCATTCTGAAGGCCCAGGAGCCCTATCCGGAACTTCGGGAAGGGTTTACCGATACGGCCCTGTTGAAAAAACATGAAGATGTCATTCGGATTATCCTACAGGATACGTTTTCCGAAGTACTGACCCATAATGAAATAAAAACAGCTTCCCTAGCTTTTGACGATACGGTATTTAATTCGTCCAAACGCTTTCAAAAAATTTTAAGGGACGCCGGAGGTGAGGCCTTTAAACCGCAATTGCGAAGCTTATCGGACCATATGTATTACGTGTTGGCGTCTACGGTTGTCCTAAGCTTGTATTATGATTGCCCCGTCGATTTTAAAAAACCGATGTTCTATGATATACCGGATAGCAAAGGGGTTATGCGGCATTATCGCATTTTATATAACGCCGATTTTATAGAAATTCTGCCGACGGATAAGGCAAAAGAACTTTCTAGCGCGGAAATCGACAGCTTGTTGGAAAACTATAACGACCTTGACCTTTGGAAGGAGAAAATTCCTCCGGGTAGTTTTATATCAAAAGGGTTTGTTATCTCCAACATGTTCGATGTTACCCTGGAACATTCGATTTCGGAAATAAAGTCCGGTTTGATCGCCAATGACAAACGGGGTGACACCAACTTTATGGAGGAGTTGGATCAAACCTTCCGGTCTTTTTTCAACATCAAGGATATTTCGTCCGGTTTTGCCACCTACAATCCAAAGGAAAAACGGTTTGAACGGGTGCATGGGCATGGTATTGAAAGCGTATTGCTCAGTAACGAGGAATCGGCCAGTTGCGAAACGGTGCTCTGTTCCAGTTCGTACAGTAACCTGTTGGACGACAATATCTATTTTGCCGTTTCGGACGTGGACAAGTATTACAAGCTGTCCGGGGGAAAGGCACCTTATAAAAACCTTAAAGAAGCCGGATACCAGAGCGCTATTTTTGCGCCGATAGCCAACAATGGGGAACTGTTGGGTGTTTTAGAACTAGGTTCTCCGAACAGGAACGAACTGAATAGTGTTAACGCTAACAAGCTGGAAGACATTATGCCGTTTATCGTAACGGCGGTACTACGGTCGAAAGCGGAAGAAGAAAACCTGATCGATGCGGTAATCCAAAACGAATGTACCTCTGTGCATTCCTCGGTATATTGGCGCTTTCAGGAAGAGGCAAAGAATTTTATAAAGGACAGCCTTCAAGGCCTACAACCCTCATTTAAGGAAGTAGTGTTCAAGGATGTAAATCCCTTATACGGACAAATCGATATCAAGGACTCCTCCCACGCAAGAAACTTGGCCATACAGCGCGATTTAATGATCCAGCTATCCGAGATCAATACGGTACTGGCCTTGGCCTTGGATAAAACAAAGCTTCCCATCTATGACGAACTGATCTTCAGGGTGCAAAACCATGTAGATGCGGTAAAACATACCTTGCATACCAATAGTGAACAGGCCATCTTTAATTTTGTTACCGAGGAGATCAACCCCGTGTTCGGGCACTTAAAAAAATTGGATGCGGACTTGTACCATGCGGTGCAGACCTATGAAGCGAAAATCAGTTCGGAAACACTCAGTTATTACGACCATCGTCGAAATTATGATGAAAGCGTAATGACCATCAATAAAAAGCTGGCTTCTTTGATCGATAAAAAACAGGAAGCGGCACAGGAAATGTTCCCACATTTTTTTGAACGATATAAAACCGATGGTATCGAGCATAATATGTATATCGGGGAAAGTATCGCCGAGGGTGTCGATTATGATCCGTTGTACCTGAACAATCTACGGTTATGGCAATTACAGGTGATGTGCGAGATGGAGAACACCCATTATGCCCTGAAACCTTTATTGCCCGTACCTTTGGACGTTGCCTCGCTCATTTTGGTGTACAATACCTCGCTCTCCATTCGCTTTCGAATGGACGAAAAGCGTTTCGATGTCGATGGAACCTACAACGCGCGCTATGAAATTATAAAGAAACGGATCGATAAGTCCTACGTTAAGGGCACCAACGAGCGGCTTACGCAAACCGGTAAAATGGTTATCGTGTATTCCCAAAAGAGCGATGAGATCGAATACCTACGGTACATCAAGTTCCTGAAATCAAAAGGATATTTTACCGGAAAGGTCGAAATCGTGGAGTTGGAAGGGCTGCAAGGAGTGGCGGGACTTAAAGCGATTCGGGCGGAAATTTTATACAAAAAGGATAAAGAGTCCGAGCGCACCTACACCTACGACGATCTTATGGAGGAACTAAAAGTGTGAGCTTTATCGCACTGGCCCATAAAAGTGGAACGCTACCGCAAAAGCGATTACCGATATAATGATGCCCATCATAAAAATGGTATAGGTAAGGCGGAGGATATTGTACTTCCGGTTCAACACCAGTCCCAAAAAGTAAAGGTCTTTGGTAAGGCTGGTATAAATATAATCCTTGTCCCTGACCAATTCCTGAATGGCCCACTCATAGTCGGGCAAGCTCATTTTATGAAAGTTTCCGAAAAATAGCAGGTTTACCTTTTTATTGCTGACATCTTCCTTATTAAATGTACCGCTAGTGACGTTAGGACGTGTGGCCAGAACGGCCAAAATCATCGATATGACGCTAAAAACAACAAAAATTACCGTAGGGTAGATCAAATAGCCGTTGGACGGGTTATCCAGTTTGGGAATCAGGTTCGATAGTACCACCGAAATAATAATGGCATTTACGGATAACAGAATGTTTGCCTTAGTATCGGCAATGTCACTAAGTGTCAAATGGTTTTTTAAGGTAACCCTGAACAGGGTTTGAATGCCCCTGTCCGGACTTTCGCTTTTGTATTTCGCCTTTAGTTTTTCTTTTTTGGCGATCTCTTTTTCGCTTTTGCGGTCCTTTTTAAGTTTTTTTAAATTCTTTTCCTTTCTGGGTTGCCAATGTTCCTTGGCATAGTCGGTATAGAACTGGTGTTCCGCCTCGAACATTTGAATGTTGGCGTTCCGCCAGGAACTTGTGCTGAAATCGGCAATTTTTAATAAGGAAAGTTCTTCTCTTAACTGCTCCGATGTTTGCGCATAGGTATCATTGCCAAAATGTGATGCGTCGGCGTCCCTGATGATCTGTTCCGCCAAATTTTTTGGTTCGTAATACCGTTTGGTGGCCATGATCAGCTCACTTACTTTCTCCATGCTTTCCGCCGGATATCCTTCCTTTGCCAAAAATGCGCTAGCAATTGAACAACTTTCGGCTTCATGGTTTTCCGGCCCTTTGGTATACCCTGTATCATGCAGCCAAGCGGCCAATAAAATAGATTCCTCTTCTTTAGCATCCAGTTTGTAAAAATCCAGTAATTCTTTAGTATTTTTAACAACCCTTTGCGTATGACGAAGGTTGTGGTAGCGGAATTTTGGGTCTAATTGATGTGTAAGGAGGTCGGTGGCAAAAAGTTTGGTTTTTTCAACAATGTTCGACATAAATTATTGGCGCTAAGGATAGCTGAAAATACAAAATTCTATACTTAGGACCCTGAATATGAAAAAATATTGTGTAATAATCGCAACGGTACTTTTCTTGACCGGTTGTGCTACCTACAAATCCAAATATAAAACGGAGCGGAAAACGGTAGCGGATTCCTCGAAAAAAACGGTGGCCCATACCTATTACTTAATAGGGGACGCCGGTAAGTCGCCTATCGGGGGAATGAATCCAGTGCTCGAAGCGTTCCGATCGGAACTGGGAAACGCCAAAGCGAACAGTACCGCTATTTTTTTGGGCGATAACATTTATCCGGCAGGCCTTCCCTCAAAAAAAGATTCTACGATAGCGTACCGTATCGCGAAAAGCCACTTGAACGCCCAGCTGAATACTTTGGAGAACTTTAAGGGGCGCCCTTTGTTCATTCCCGGTAACCATGATTGGTACAATGAAGGTTTAAAAGGCTTGGAACGGCAGGAGAATTACATCAAGAAAAAACTCGCTCAGAAAAACCCTTTTTTACCGGAAAATGGATGTCCCTTGGAAGTCGTGAAGGTCAGCGACGAAACGGTAATGATCGTTATCGATAGCGAATGGTACCTGGCCGACTGGAACAGGCATCCGACTATGAACGATAAATGTGCGATAAAGAGCCGAACCGTTTTTTGGGAGGCGGTAGAGGGCGCCATTAAAAAGAATATTGGGAAAACGACGATTATTGCCACCCACCATCCCATGTTTACCTATGGCCCGCACGGGGGGCAGTTTTCCGTTAAAAAACAATTGTATCCCAGCAGTAGCAAGATTCCGCTTCCCATTTTGGGGTCATTTGTAAACCTATTGCGTAAAACCTCGGGAGCCTCGCCGGAAGATGTACAGAACAAACGGTACCGAGAGTTTAAAAACCGCTTGGTCACCCTTGCACAATACTCCGATAAGGTCATCTTTACATCGGGCCACGAGCATACCTTGCAATATATCGTCGAAAACAATACCCCGCAGATCGTAAGTGGTTCCGGTGCTAAAAAAGGAATAACGCGACTGCTGGGCGGGAGCCAATTTTCAACGGGAAACCGCGGGTACGCCGTGTTGGACGTATATGCCGACGGGTCTTCCAAAGTAGACTATTTTGGTGTTTCCGATACGGCGGAGAAAAGCCTTTTGTTCCAGACCGATGTATTACCGCCAGATCGTTTTTTTAACGAAAACCAATACGATACCATTTTTCCGCCAACGGTTAAGGCATCCGTATACACGCCCGAGGAAATCGATAAAAGTAGTTTTTTCAAGACCTTATGGGGCGAACGTTATCGCAAGTATTACGGTACCGAGGTTACCGCCCCTACGGTACGATTGGATACGCTTTTCGGCGGACTGGTTCCGGTTCGCAAAGGAGGGGGGCACCAGTCCAAGTCATTGCGGTTGCGCGATAAGGACGGTCGGGAGTACGTGATGCGGGCATTGCGAAAACAGTCCGAGCTCTACCTGCAGTCCATGGTGTTTCAAGACCAATACATTATCAAGGATCTGGAAGATACCTACCTACAGGAATTTATGGAGGATTTTTATACCGGTGGGCACCCCTACGCACCCTTTACCATAGGGCCCTTGGCCGATGCTATCGATATCTATCATACCAACCCGGTACTTTACTATGTGCCCAAACAACCGGCACTGGAAGATTTTAACCTTCTTTTTGGCGATGAACTATACATGATCGAAGAACATACGGGGGACAAGCACGGAGACCAAAAGTCCTTTGGCTTTTCCGATAAACTTATCGGTACCGATGATATGCTCAAAGACCTTCGGGACGATGAGCGGTATTCCGTAGATGTGGAAACCTATATCCGCGCACGGCTTTTTGATATGGTGCTGGGCGATTGGGACCGGCACGTGGATCAGTGGCGTTGGGCGCGGTTCAAGACGAAGGGTAGCGATAAGGTAGTGTATAAGCCTGTACCCCGAGATCGTGACATGGCCTACTCCATTATGGGCGACGGACTTTTCATGGGCCTGGCCACACGGTTCGTTCCGCCACTTCGGCTTATGGAAGGGTTTGATGACCATATTAGAAATGTAAAGGGATTTAACGCCTCCCCAAAAACCTATGTGCTCGATAATGCATTGCTTTCCGAAACCACTAGGGAACAATGGTTGGAGCAGGCCAAAGCCATCAAATCAAATTTGACGCCGGAAGCTATTGACAAGGGACTTGAAGCCTTTCCCGAAGAAATCAGGGGGAAAACGGTATCGGAAATCAAACGGATGTTATTGTCCAGGGCCCAGGACATTGAGGAGACCGCAGAAACCTATTTTCGGATTTTGAACAAGTATGGCGTGGTGACCGGAACGGATAAGGACGATTGGTTCGAAATAGAGTATTTGAGTCCTACCCAAACACAGGTAAAAGCCTATCGAACCATTGATGGGGAAAAGAAAAAGAAATTTTTTGATAAAGTGTTCCATGCCGATGTAACCAAGGAAATATGGATCTATGGTTTGGACGATGAAGATCGTTTTGAGGTAAAGGGAACCCGTCGGAGCAAAATAAAAGTACGTTTGGTCGGTGGTCAGAACAACGATATTTATGAAGTGGGCGAGGGTGCCAAAACCTTGGTGTACGACTATAGGTCAAAAAAGAACACCTTTAAAGATGTGAGCAGGGCAAAGGTGAAGCGCACCGACGATTATGTGCTGAACACTTACCAGCCTTTGGCCTTACGGGCGAGTACCAATCAAATGCTACCCATTATCGGGTTTAATCCGGACGATGGGCTTAAAATTGGGGCAACCAACACCTACACCTATAATGGGTTTTCGCAAAATCCCTTTACCCAACAACACCAGTTCGATGGGGCGTTGTATTTTGCTACCGCCGGGTTCGAACTGGGATATAAAGGGGAGTTCGCCAATATTTTAGGAAAGGCCAACCTCGAACTTGCCGCTAGGTTTACCAGTCCCAACTTCTCCGTCAACTTTTTTGGTTTTGGAAACGAAACCGGCAACGTTGACGATGATTTGGGCTTGAATTTTAATAGGGTAAAGATCCAGAGCCTATCCTTTTCTCCGGCTTTGGTATGGAGAGGGGCGTTAGGGGCAAAATTTAGAACGGGCGTATCCTACGAGTCCATCGATGTAGAAGAAACGGCAGATCGTTTTATCAATACCTTTTATCAGGAAAACGGTGCGGAGACCCAGAACGATTTCTTTGGCGCTGCGGCCGAGTACTCGTATGAGAACAGGGATAACATTGCCTTCCCGACCATGGGGATGGCCACTTCGTTATTGGTCGGGTACAAAAGTAACCTTACGCAGTCAGGTAACACTTTTGGTTATGTAAACCCATCGTTGTCCATAGACCATCGGTTGTCGGGCAATGGACGGTTGGTATTGGCCGCGAAATGGAAGGCACACTTTAATATCGGGAACGGATATGAATTTTACCAAGCGGCCAGCATTGGCGGTACCGACGGCCTAAGGGGATTCCGGAACCAGCGCTTTACCGGAAAAACGGCCTACTACCAAAATACCGATCTGCGCTACAGTCTTGGCCGTTTGAACACGGGAATCCTACCTACCGCCTATGGTATCTATAGCGGTTTTGATTACGGTAGGGTGTGGCAGCCGAACGATGATTCGGGGCGATGGCAAACGTCCTACGGAGGCGGTTTTTTTCTGAACGCCGCAAATGTTGCCTCCATACGGGCCGCCTTGTTTAGGAGTGACGACGGTCTACGCTTCGCATTCGGACTTGGTTTTGGATTTTAATTTTAATATGCCCGGTCCTATGTATAGCGCAACAATGTTTTCCAAAATACCTATATTTTTTTCTGGTCGCACTGCTTCCTCTGATAGGGTTAAAAAAACAATTCAATACGGGTTCGGTGTATGAGAAGGTGGTTTTACTTTAAAAAGACTTTTTTTATCGGCTGCTTTTTGTTGTTTCCCGGTTTGTTTTGGGGACAGTTGTCCGATTTGGCCAGAATCGAATATACCAATCTTCCTTCCTTATCATCCGAACTTGAATTTGTCCGCACTCGGGCATTGTTCAACTACCCGATCCAGCTGGACGGTAAGGGAAGTTATTTGCTCCTTGGTCTCGATTATAGCAATATCAACCTCATTTTGGGCGATGAAGAACGCCCTTTTGACAAGGAACAGATCGATGGGTTTCAAATTTTTGATTTTAACATCGGCTACACGACCAAAATAAATGAGGATTGGCGTTTTGGCGCACGTATCGTTCCAGGATTTAGTAGTAATCTCTCGGCAAAAAAAATAGGATTCGATGATGCGGTGCTGTCGGGAGACTTGGTCTTTATAAAGGACAAAAAAGCAGATGAAACCATCGAAAAACCGTTCCGCCTAATTGTAGGGTTATCATACGGTGGCAACAGGGGGTTCCCGTATCCGCTACCGTTTATAAGTTACTACAGAAAAATTCATCCGAAGTGGTCCTATAATTTGGGCGTACCGAGGACCAATTTACAATACCACCTTTCCGAACGGCAGCGTTTAAAGGCCAATTTGCAATTGGATGGATTTACGGCCAACATCCAAGACGGGTTGCCATTGCTTTCCGGACAAAATGCCGAGAGCATTAATATGTCCCTGGTTTTGGCGGGACTCCAGTACGAGTTTCATTTTAGCGAACATCTGGAATTTTTTCTGCGTTCTTCCTATATTATTTCGAGGAACCTCCAACTTCGCGACGGTGATAAGGACAATATTCTTTTATTGGACGACTCCCATGGCCTATCCTTGCGTACCGGGCTCCGTTTTAAAATTTGAGTCCGAAAACCGGTATTCCATTGCGACAGATAGGTGTTTAATCAAGGGAGTAGGAGTATAGGTTTCTCCCGGTTTTGGAACGTTCTTCATCGGAAATAAGCAGGGTGTTTTCATTTAGGAAACAAATGGCCTCCAATTGTGAGGTTGCCTTTAGATCGATGGTCTTTAAGGTACCTTTGGAGAAATCGTCGCCCGTAAAATCGGTGAATACCCATAGCTTTCCGCTGCTCAATAGCACAATGGTTTTGCCGTCATCGGATATGGTCGCTGCGGTTACGCGGCATTGCGCTTCGGAATCGCAGGTTTTAAAGGCTCCTACGAATTCAGCTTTGTGATTGCCTTTGCGTGCGGGAATCTTATAAATTCTTGCCATTCCCGTAAAAGGGGAGCTTCGGTTTTTGGTAATGATATACAGAAAACCTTTTCTATAAAAAAGGGCCTCCGCATCGAATTGGGGCTTTTTTGCTTTGGGTGGGAATTTTTTTTGATCGGGGTACCGAAAACGAATTTTTTTGGCATCTATTTTATCGCCTTTCTCGATCTCGGGATTGGGAACCTTGTACACTACGAGGTTTTTACGGTCACTGTCGTTGTTGCCGAAGTCGCCGATATACACGTTTCCCTCATCGTCTTTTGTCAGGTCCTCCCAATCGGTGTTTTTAGCATTTTTTACTTCCAATTCGTTCCGAATATCCCCTTCAAAATCTACTTGGTACAATTTGTCCGAGTTCCCGCCGTCCTGTATGAACCACACGGTACTGTCTTTCATATGGATGATACCCGAGTTCTCGTCCAGTTTTTTGGGAAGTTTGGTGACAAAAGTCAGCTGGCCGTAGTTGGTACAGCTGGAACAAACGGTCAAGATGAGCACAGGGAGAAGCGATTTTTTCGTCATATGGTAAAGTATGGAAACGCGGAACAACGGCAAAGTTAGCGGTTTTTTCAATTAGCAATTAACAATGACCAATAAGCAATCAGCAGTTAACAATAAACAGTCGCAGTTGGAAGTAATTAGTAATTAGTGGTGAGTGGAAAGTGGTTAGTGGTATTTTTCTAGTTTTGAGTTTGAACTTGACACTTGCACTTGAACTTTTTTTTCTTTCAGCGCAGCGGTCTTTTTTTAATTAACAATGATCAATTAACAATGATCAATTAGCAATTAACAATATGTGATTGGTGAAAAGTGGTTTGTGGGTATTTTTCTTATTTTGAATTTGAATTTGAATTTGAATTTGAATTTGAGTTTGAACTTGACACTTGCATTTGAACTTTTTCGGTCTTTTTTCCTTACGCGTGGCGGTCATTTTTCAATTACCGGTCCATAGTACGTTTTATTGCCGAACAAGCCGTGATTTTAATTTTGTGTATGGCGAAATTTCGTTCCCTGCAAGTTTTGTGCAGTGGATCCACCGATCTTTACAAGTGTGTTGCTGATGGAGCCCCAGATATTTTTATTCGCCGCCCGTATCATCCAGAGGGGTAGGAAAATAAAAAGATTCTTTAAAGTTTTTTTGGTAGAAACGCTACTAGCAGTAGCGGCCCGGGAACAGGTTTTTTCCCATTATTGGAAAATAAAATTTAACAGTACAAAAAAAAATCTTTCCCGGTCGGTAGGTTTTTTAATCGAGAAAATACGTCGATAATCTTTTTTAATCGATGCTTTAGGTCATATATCCATAGTTTTACAGGGTTTAAAGGAAATTACCTACAAAAGCCCTTACAGTCGGCCCGGCGGTAAGGGGGAATTATTTTAAATCGCGTTTTGTAAGAAATCAATATCATCTTTTTCCATAATTATGAAAGAAAATTTATCAGTTCGCCAGTCAAAAAAGGCCGTTTTCGGTACAATCCTTTTACTTCTGATTACGGGGTTTTTATATCGGGCAGTCGCGCAATGCGACAGTTCCGATTTAACTACTGAATATCGCATCGATGGACAATGGTTGAGCGGGGAAAGTGGAATTTCCGTGGATTCCGGCGCAAACCTCATGTTAAGCGGATTGCCTAACAGTGTTCCGGTAACCATCACCACTCCCAGCGGTACGGTACGAAACGACAACTACGGGTTTACGGCCTCGGCAAACAATATGGGGCGTTATACCATAACCTCCGATGCCGGGTGTTCGGTAACCTTGGATATTTCGCTCTCCAATAGTGCCGATACCCAAGCTCCCACGGCGCCTTCCGGACTCGCGGCCAATAATATTAGCTCGAATGCCATAGGTCTCAGCTGGTCGGCATCTTCCGATAACGTAGGGGTTACCGGGTATCGGTTGCTCACCAATGGAGGGAACCCTGTAAGCCTGGGAAATGTCACCAATTATCAAGTTAGCGGCCTTGCCCCCAATACCGTCTACACCTTTGCCATAAGCGCCGTGGACGCCGCGGGGAATGTCAGTGGCAATAGCAATAGCGTAACGCTTTCGACGGCGGCGAATACCACAAGTAGTACGAATTTGGCGTTAAACAGGCCGGCAACACAGTCGAGCACCTATAGTTCTGCTACATTGGGCAGGGCCTCGAACGCGGTCGATGGCAATACGGACGGAGTCCGTAATAATGGTTCGACCACCCATACCGATGATGACGAGCCCCAAAAGTGGTGGCGGGTCGACCTTGGGGAGGCTTTTAATATTTCCGAAATAAAAATATTCAACCGCACCGACTGTTGCGGTTCCCGTTTGAACGGCGCAAAGGTGTACGTTGGTACTGCCGACAGTACCGATCCCGCGGACTATACCGATTTGGGGATCACCCTGGACGGTAGCGACGAACAACCGTTTTCCGGACTTACCGTAAACGGTCGCTACGTTATGGTGCACCTGGTCAGCGGTACGGGTAGTTTTCTTTCCCTGGCCGAAGTTGAGGTGTATGGTGGCACGGGTGGCGGAACGGGTCCCGTAGGGAGTTCCCCTTGGACCACCGGGGCCAACGGGATCGATTTTAATGCGGCGGGCACGGCAACGGGCAATGTCGGCATCGGTACCGGTGCACAGACGAACTACCGTTTGGCGGTCGACGGCACCATTCATGCGCGCGAGGTAGTGGTGGACAACGATAGCTGGCCCGATTACGTATTCGGGCAACATTACCATTTGCCAAGCCTTAAAGAAGTACGGGAACATATCGATGCCCATGGCCACTTGATGAACGTGCCTTCCGAAGCCGAGGTAAGGGCCAATGGGGTGCACTTGGGGGAAATGAACAAAATATTGCTCGAAAAAATCGAGGAACTCACGCTTTATATGTTGGAGCAGGACGCGTTGCAAAAACAGTTGGAAGAAGAACTCCGTTTGCTGGAAAGCCGACAATAAAAATTTGAAAGGATGAAAAAGCTATCGACAATTTTTTTTCTACTAATAGGCATCGGCCTATCTGCCCAAGAATACTGGACGGCCAACGGGGAATCCATATCCTATGTTTCCGACAATGTTGGCATTGGCACAAGCGCCCAACCGGATTACCGTTTGGCGGTCGGGGGAATCGTCCGCGCCAGGGAAGCGCACCTGAACAGCGATAATTGGCCCGACTTTGTTTTTAGGCCCGAGTACCAACTTCCTTCCCTGGAAGATGTGGCCCTACATATTCAACGGAACGGGCATTTGCCGGATATCCCATCCGCGGCCGAAGTAGCGGAGCAGGGCGTGCCCTTGGAGGAAATGAACCGCTTGTTGCTTCAAAAGGTAGAAGAGCTTACCCGATATATTTTGATACATGATCAAAAGCGCCGACAGATCCAAGATCGTATCGCGTTAGTAAAGGCGAAAATGAAAGGAGCGGCAGCGCAAGAATAAGGCCGTGAAATTCGTGTTAATTGAAATTTTTAAGTCCATTAATAATATAGAAATGGGTTTAGTAATGAAAATGGTGTTCTTGAACTTGTTTAACGTATTGATTAATTCCGGAAGTACGACACTTTAGGGAGTTTAATGAAGATGCCAAATAAAAAAATAGCATTATGAAATTACCGGTATTGTTTTTAATTGCGCTTACCTTAGGTTTTGTACCTCCTTCCAACGTCGCCACTTTGGGGGCGGAACCTCGCGAAACTGGCAAACACCTAAAGTTTGATGCGGTCATTACGGTTTTGGAGTATACAGAAGGTGCTACGCCTACAATTCATTATAAGGTACATCCGTATGGCGGGTCTGGCAACTATGCATTCAAATGGAGGGTGTATGGGCAATCGTTTGACCAAGAGAGCGGCGATACGTTCTGGTTGGAGTATCCTTGCCCAACGGATACTGAGAAATATATTTCCAAGGTTTTTTGCGAGGTTACCGACTTGCAGACCGATTTAAAGTTTGAGACCCGGCTTTATCATCATGTGATTCCTTGTTATTAATCTATTGTAACTATGAAAAAAACGATATTTTTTATTGGTTCCCTACTGGTTTGTACATTAGGTGTTTCCCAAACAACGCCAAATTCGAACGTAAGTGCGTTTTATTTTAAGGAACACACGCCAAAAACACCGGAAGTATCTTCTTTGGGTACTTATGGTGAATTTCAGGCGAGTCCTTATAATGGGAAAGCCAACATCAGTATTCCCCTACATACGCTGGTTTTTGATGGTAAAGAAATACCGATATCCCTCAGTTATAACTCCCTCGGAATTCGGGTATCACAGGATGCGGGTTGGGTAGGGCTTAACTGGAACCTTTCTACATCTTTCGCCATCAGCAGGACCATTTATGGAGGGGACGATTTTGACAATACTCCTGCTAGGGATGTATGGCCGGACAGAACATCCATTCAGGTTCCCCAAAGCGGTTACCTGTATAACTTTTTTGAACTTCCCCCTCCAGCCACGGGGTCATCTACCCCAAGCGTACCTATTGATGATCTGTATAGGGTATTCGGTAGTTTCAATCAGACTTCTCAAGTAGAGGCTTCGGCCGAAGTGGACACCCAACCCGACATTTTCGAGGCCAACGTTTTTGGGGCTACCTATAAATTCCGTTTAAATAAAAAGGGGGCTTCAAACATCATAACTACGGAAATTTTCAATAACAATAACGTTGTGATAACCCTAAATTTGGCCAGTATGACGTTCACCATTGTGGACGACCAAGGTTTTACCTATACCTTTTCGTCCAAGGAAAAGAGCACAACTTTCGCTCCTGTCAACGGAGATCAAGGTTTCGGTAGCAGTAAAGGTCCGGGTACTTATCCCGGTTTTTTGGTAGAGATCAGGGGAGATAAGAATAAGGAGGACGAAGAGGTGGTTACCGGCTGGTTTTTGGATAGCGTGGTCTCCCCCAACGGAAACGTACTTAACTTTTCCTATACCGATGGGCTTTCTTTTACCTTTCCCGCCCCGCAACAACGGGATAGTAATGCAGGTTTGATCGTAAACGAGTACCGGAACAACTTGATCAATAAAGAACCTATAGGGTTTACTTCGGTGCTCCAACATCAATATCTTTCTCAGATTTCAGGCGATTTTGGTAGTATCGATTTTGAGTTGGGAGCTCGTGAAGACCTTAGTACGTTGGCATTTATAAAAGACTTTACAGGGTACCCCAACACTTCAGAATTTGAGATAGGACCCCTGCAGATAAAAGACATGATCATTAATTACGACGACCCCGATAGAAGTAAAAAACTGAACGCTATGGTCGTGCGGGATTTTCTGGGAAACCCGGTAAAAACCGTGACCTTCAATACAGGTTATTTTAACGATGATAAGTTGGAAGACCCTTTAAAAGAACGGTTTCTAAGGTTGAAATTGGAAGGGGTGGATGTCAACGAAAGATCCTACACCTTCGATTATTTGGATAGTAACGAACTGCCACCAAAAGATTCAAGAAGTATCGATTTTTGGGGATTTTATAACGGCGTACCAAATACGAATATCGTACCTACCATTGGCAGGTTTGTGTCTACCAAATTCGCGGATAAATTAGTTACCGGTCAATATTTTCTACAGATGAACGGTGGAATACGAAAAAGTGATTTTGATTTTGGTAAAAAAGGGTTGTTGAATAGAGTGACTTATCCGACCCAAGGATACACTGAAATTAGCTATGAACCCCATGATGTAGTGTTGCCCGTTGTGCAGCCTTTTACCGTAACGGAGGAGATTAACATCAACGGAACTACCAAAATGCGTTGGACCGATATGGTCGATGAAAGCCGATACGGGTTTACCTACCAATATTTAAAATATGCCAACGACCCTTCTTACAATTACTTTAACCTCCCTCCACCGGTACAGGGCGATGCCATTGAAACCAGTTTGGGAATGGGAACGGTTTTTACCATTGATTTTCCTTCACGGGTAAATATCAACGGAACGGTCCGTTATATTACAGGAGAAATTAATCCCTCGTACACAGGGAACTTTTACGCTATCGAAAATACATTGACAGGGGCAATGACTCCGCTGATAGACTATAGCGAATGTCCCAATTTTGGAGACCCCCCAAGGTATATAGAAAAGGATGCTTTAATAGGTCCGGGTACGTACAGGGTGATGAAAACGCGACCTTCGGGAGCTCCTCTTAATGACCTAAACCCTGAAAACATAACACTTTATACCTATGAAAACGAGAACTCTGATCCGACCGACTTTTTCGAGCGTTTCGAGATCGGAGGTGCACGGGTACAACAAATTGTAAATAGGGATTCTGATGGGAAGTATCTTACCGGAACGGCCTATTCCTATGACTTTCTGGAAGGGATCAACGGCCTAAAGTCTTCAGGCATATTGATGGACGATCTGATCTTTTTCTCTTCTGCAAACGGGTACCATTCCCATAATCCCCATTCCTATTCGCAGCAGGGGGTGTCCTTTACCAGTACCAATGAGTTGGGCAATACCCAGAGCGCGCAGGGGTCGCATATTGGGTATTCCTTTGTGCAGGAACGAAAAGTAGATTCGATAGGGAACAGTCTTGGTAGAAGGGACATGGTGTTCCAAAACCGCAAGAACCAGTATTTTACGGAAAGTTGGTCCGATAAACCGTTTACCTATGCATCGACGACCAGTTTTGAATACGATGTTCAAATTCGAAATGCGATTGTTTTGGGCCTCCCGCCCCGTTCCAATTCGCAGGGCACCAACGGCCTGTTGGACTTTGAGTATGTTTATGACGAAAATGATGAATTGGTTCTTGAAAAGAGAAATTTTTACCGAGCGTATCGCGGCAGTTCGGATGTATCGTTCTTTGCAAAATTTATGACTACCAATGAGGTCGACCTCAATTTTATACCCCGGTTCAACCAGTACTTTTACCATAAACTACCAGAGGACTTTTTTGATCAATACTTGCTTTCTAGTACCGAAACCAAAGAATTTTTAGAGGGGGAAACAACAAAAACGGAAACGGAATATGTCTATAACCCCATCACCCATTACAATGAAGTTACCACCACCATTCTCAATGAAAGGGAAGCGCTAAGCAATTTTGTCTTCTACCCCTATGATGATGAAGTGGCCCAACAGAACGGTATAGTGTCTTTACTTGACGAAAACAAGCTTTCTACTATAGTACGGGAGGAACGCTACCGAGATGCCGCCCCTCTAACCACTGTTGCGTACGGGTACGGCAACAGCGCCGATCAAACTGCGGGAAACACATTGCTCACCGAAGTACGGACCGCCAAGGGAGAAGGCGATCTAATTTTGCAAAGTGTGGTACAAAAATATGATGCCAAGGGAAACATGCTACAGTACAAAAAGGCAGATGGTCCTCAGCAACGAATGCTGTGGGGCTATAACGACCAGTACCCTATTGCCAAAATCGAGAATATGGGTCAGGAAAACATCCTTGCCCTGGAAAGCCAGCTACGGGACCTATCCGAAGCGGACAATGACCACTGTAGTCAGGGTAGCTGTGCCGAACAACAGTTGCGGAATGCCCAGCAAACATTACGGGAAGCGTTACCCGATGCCATGGTGACCACCTATACCTACGATCCCTTGATCGGCATCACCAGCATGACCGACCCACGGGGCTACACCATATATTACCAATATGACGAACAGAATAGGTTAAAGGCCGTAAGGGACGCCGATGGCAACCTGTTGAACGACTATGAATATGCCTATAAAAACCCGATCATAGAATAAGGTCTCCGACGAAACCATACCGCATTAAAGCATTGCAATATGAAGCATCTATTTTTACTATTCGTTTTTCTTTTAACCGGTAGCGTTGCCGTGGCCCAAGTGTCCCCAGAGGAAAAACAGGCGTTGCAGGATTTTTACAATGCCACGGGAGGCCCGGGCTGGACCAGTGAAAACGACGACGACCCCGACAACGACTGGGACTTTAGCGGACCCGTGACTTCGGATTGGGAGGGGGTGAACATAAATAATGGGGATTTCTACAATTTAAGTTTAGGTCGAAATAACTTAGTTGGTACCATTCCCGAAAGTATTGGGGATTTGATAAATCTAAGGTCAATATTTTTATACGACAATCAACTTTCTGGAAGCATTCCGGATAATTTAGCACAGTTGGCAAACCTGACATCGCTAAGTTTAGGTAAAAATCCACTCTCCGGCAATTTACAAGTGTTACGGAGCATGACCAATCTTCGGAATATCAATCTACAGCAAACCGAATATGCAGGATCAATACCACAATGGCTTGGGGAGCTGTCCTCCTTGACATCATTAAATTTAGGGAGGTGTAGATTTACAGGGGAAATCCCAGAGAGTTTAAGTCAACTAAGAAATTTGTATAGTCTATACCTGAATAATAATCAACTTACCGGAGAGATACCGAAAGAGTTAGGTCAGTTAAGTTCGTTAACGCTACTTTATCTAGAAAACAATCAACTAAATGGTGGCATACCGGATAGTTTTGGAAATCTCACCAACTTGGAATATCTAATGTTACACGATAATCAACTCTCTGGATCCATCCCAATGGAGCTCTTTCAGCTACCAAATTTGGTTTTTTTGCATCTCGGCAGAAATAATTTGTCAGGTTCAGTTCCCGAACAGCGTTCATCTCTTACTTTTCTATTTTTAGAAAATAATTCATTAACAGGGGTGATTCCTGGAAGCATAATGGAATTTCCAAATATGATCGCAGTTGATTTGAGTTACAATCAATTTACCGGTGAATTACCTTCCAACTATAACAGCCAATCCAAAATTTCATATTTTAACTTTGCTAACAATCAACTAACCGGAAATATCCCAGAAAGCATTTTTTCTTTCCCAGAGCTCGCTCATCTATATGTAAATGACAACCTGCTTTCGGGTTCCATTCCTTCAAATGTTGTATTGGCAACTAATTTGCAAGATCTACATTTAGAAAACAACCAGTTTTCGGGAGTAATACCTGAAGATATTGGGCAGTGTGAAAAGTTGAGAAATCTTAGTCTTAACGCCAACCAGTTAACCGGATCGATACCTGTCAGTATAGAATCCTTACAAGAACTTCAGTTTTTTAATCTTTATAATAATAGCCTGGAAGGTGTCATTCCAGAGAACATAGGTCTTCTTAACAAATTAGAAGTGCTTCAAGTTCATTCGAATCGTTTAACCGGAAGCATACCTTCTAGTTTAGGGAACTTGGATATTATTAAAACAATACGTTTGGACGGGAATCGGCTGACCGGGAATATTCCCCAAAGCTTGACTAATCTGTCAGAATTGGTCTCGTTATATTTAAATGATAACAGTGTTTCAGGTGATATACCTGATTTAAGTGTTTTAACCAATTTGAGCACATTGTACATCAATGAAAATGATTTCCAATATGGTGATTTTGAGGGAGAATACCCTGCTTATTTGAATATTACAAACTTTCAATACTCCAACCAATCCCCCGTAGGCGAAATCGAGACCCTTTCGGAAAATGAAGGAGGTGTCCTAACACTGACCGCCGAAGTAAGCGGAGCCCAAAACCATTACCGATGGCTAAAAGATGGTGTTCCCGTATCCGGTGCTCCGGATGCCCCGGAATTTGTTATCGATTACCTTATCCCTTCCGATGCTGGGGTATATAGCTGTGAGGTAACCAGCGATATCGTTGCCGACCTTACCATACTGCGCAATCCTGTCACCGTTGAGGTGCAAGCCGGTGTACCCTTGGCGCCCAGCGGCTATAACTATGTGTACGGCAGAACCTATCAAAATCCGGTTACCGACACTCCGGCGACCCTATTTGAAGAGAGTGCCGATTACGTTCAGAACATTACCTATTTCGATGGTTTGGGGCGTCCGATTCAAAGCAATGCCATTGGGCAATCTCCTGTGGGCAATGCCGACATTGTTACCCATATTGGGTACGATGCCTACGGCAGACAAGCAAAGGAATGGTTGCCGTACGCAGAATCCCGTCAGCCAAAGGGTCGTTTTAAGACCGGGGATGTCGCCCGGCAGACCCAAAGCTACTATCAGAACAATTATAACGCCGACTTTTTGGGGATGTCCTTGGAGGAAATTAATGCCTATTCCGAAAAACAGTTCGAGTCTTCCCCATTAAACAGAGTGGAAAAGCAGGCCGCTCCAGGTAAGGACTGGAAAATCGGAAATGGTCACGAAATCGCGTTTGCTTACCAAACCAACACTATTACCGATGAAGTAAAACAGTTTAGCGTTGATACACCCAATACTCCGCTACAAAATACTTATGTTGCCAGCCTGGTTGCCGAACCGGGCTTTCACAGGGCGGGAACACTCTATAAAAACGTTATCCGCGACGAAAACCATAGCGGCATCGCCGATGATCCGGACCATACCACCGAAGAATTTGTCGATAAAGAAGGTAGGACCGTATTAAAGCGTACTTATAACAACGGAGAACGGCACGATACCTATTACGTATACGACGATTTTGGAAACCTCACGTACGTACTGCCCCCAAAAATGGAGGGCGATTCCACCGAAATGGATGTATTGGGGTATCAATATACCTATGACCATCGCAATCGCTTGGTAGAAAAACAGCTGCCCGGTAAAGGCGTAGAGTACATAGTATACAACCGGCTCGACCAGCCCATCCTTACGCAGGATGCTAACCAAAGGGAAAAAGACAACGACTCCGATGAGTGGCTCTTTACCAAATACGATGCCTTTGGCCGTGTGGCCTATACCGGAAAGGCGACTGCCCCGGACGGTACCACTAGGGCCGATATACAAGCGGAGGCAGATGCGTTTAGCGGGGCGCTTTGGGTAAGCCGTACCACGGCCGCCAATACCATTGGCGGGGGCCAGGCCTTTTACAACAATGGCGCCTACCCCAATGCCGACCCCGATGCTGAAGTAACGGTAAGCGAACTGCTTACGGTGGACTATTACGATACCTATTTAGACCATGGTAGCGGCGCACCATCGGCCTTCACTCCCCTGGGGGGAACGAATCCTGTACAGATTAGTGAAATTGCCGCAAAAGGGCTACCGACCGTAAGGAGGGTAAAAGTGCTGGGGGTGGAAGAGGATTTTTCCTGGATTACTTCCCGTACCTATTACGACGAAAAGGGAAGGGCCATTCATACCCACACCCAAAACGATTATTTGGCAACGACGGATATTCTGGAAATGGAATTGGACTTTATCGGAAAACCAATTAAGACTAGGTCGAGCCATATCCGAAACGGCAATACCATAGTGACCATCGATAATTTCACCTATGATACCGTGGGGCGATTACTGTCGCAAACGCAGTGTATCGGCGACGATACCTTGGGGAATTCCTGCGTTGCCGGGGGAACTGGTAATGGGGGGTTACAAAACCTGATCATCAACGGGGAAACGGTTAGCAATGTACGTACCGCAAGCAATAGCATAAGGGCGAGCAATTCCGAAATCGTGGCCGGTGGGCGTTTGCGAATCGGCTCGGGAAGCTTGGGTTCTAGTGGTAAGGAGGAGTTGATTGTGGGCAATACCTATGATGCAATGGGCCAGTTGGTAGTGAAAAAAGTAGGTGGTTCCCCTAATGCCGGAGGCTTGCAACAAGTGAACTACTCCTACAATGTAAGGGGATGGCTTACGGACATCAACGATGTGGGAAGTACCGATAAATTGTTTAATTTTAGGATGAATTACAACAATCCGCAGAACGGCGCTATGTCGTTATACAACGGAAATATTTCCGAAACCCAATGGCGCACCGCTAATGTGGACGACAGTTCTTTGAAGTACTATACCTATTCCTACGACGCGCTCAACCGGATTACCGATGCCGCGGGCAATATGACCGGAAACCGTTACGACATCTCCGATGTATCCTACGACAAAAACGGTAACATACAAAAGCTAAAAAGAAATGGACATACCAATAACAGTGCTACGGCCTTTGGCCTAATGGATGATCTTTCCTATACCTATACCGGTAACCAATTGCAATCGGTTATGGACAGTGGTGCGAGCACTGGATTTATTGACGGCAATCCTTCGGGCTACGATTATGTTTACGATCAAAACGGTAATATGATCCGTGATGATAACAAAGGCATCCGTAGCATTAAGTACAATCATTTGAATCTACCAAGAATTATGGATTTGGGAGAAGGTGATATCCATTATGCATATACCGCAGATGGTACAAAATTGCAAAAATACGTGTTCAGGGATGGAGAGCCCCTACCTCCCGATTGGACAGATTACGCAGGCAACTACATCTATAAGAACGGTGTTCTGCAGTTTTTTAGGCATTCCGAAGGTTATGTTTCAGTAGCCAACGGAAACTACGAATATGTCTACAATTATACAGACCATTTGGGCAACGTACGGCTCTCCTATACCGATGCCGATGGCGACGGAGAGATCGATGCATCTTCGGAAATTATATCTGAGAAGAACTATTATCCCTTCGGATTGGAACATAAGGGATATAACAACAATGTCTTGTCCCTTGGTAATCCCGTTGCGAAAAAGTATATGTTCGGCGGTAAGGAATATCAGGACGAGCTTGATTTGAAATGGTATGACATTTCCGCGAGGAACTACGACCCGGCCCTGGGAAGGTGGATGAACATCGACCCGCTTGCAGAGATGATGCGTAGGCACTCGCCATATAACTATGCCTTTGATAATCCAGTTTATTTTATCGATCCTGATGGTATGATGCCAGGGCCGCCAGACATAATATCTAAGGTTTCTAATACAAAGAGAGCTGATAAAAGAGTACAGAGAGATGTTAGCGTTACATTGACTCTTTCGGTTGTTGCTGGTGAAAACGATGATTTATCTGGTACTATTTTTAGTGGAGGAAGCGGATCGGTAAGTTTGAGTGATTTTGAAGGAAGAGCAGATTCTTACTTTGCTCCAGCAGACTTACTTGCAAATGATAATGTAACCGATTTTACGGTTGAATTCAATGTTGTAAGTTCATTGGATGATGTCGGTGAAAACGACCATGTCTTAGTATTGGTTGATGAAATACCACAAAGCTCTGGAGATGAGTCGAACCCTGTAGGTTTAGCGCAGCTTGGCGGCAGAGTGTCGGCTGTAGAAAGAGGTACTTTAGCTGATGGAAGTTTTGATGAAGTTGCCCAACACGAGTTAGGCCACAACACGGGTCTGCCACATAACGATAATATTAAAGGTTTAATGAGTACAAATGTTAATGGGTCAACCTCATTATCAGGTGCAGACAGGGGCAGAATCGTTAGCGGAAATGGTACTGGTCAATTAGCTCATGGAGACGGAGATGGAGTTGTAAAGGATTCTGAACGCTCTACTAATTACTCCACACCTATTAAACAACAGGCTCTAGATTTTTTAGAGAATAGCAAAATTCAATATTAGTATGCGAAATATCTCATGTTTAATTTTATTACTAAGCCTTACATATAGTTGTCAAAAACCAGCAAACGTAAATAGTAAGAACATTGATTTTGAGGTTTTTAGTATAGATGTGCCTGAAAACTGGATTGAATTAAAGTTGAAATCTTATGATTCATATGTGGGTGGCATAAGAACAAGTGCAGGTGATACTATATTTTTTGACTATGGTAAAAATGCCTATCCGATGGATTATGCGATTAAGGTCAATGATATAAAGGAATATCAAAAACTAGATTCGATAGGTTTTGAAATGGACAGACTGATATTCTCAAAATACCCTCATATTGACCAAAACCAAGGTACTTTCCATAAAGAATATTATTACTACGATTCAATAGGTACTTATGTTCCAAAAATACGTGTTCCCAAAAAGGCAGGTAATGGATCGACAGCAATATATTTTGACAGTATAAAAAATGGTAAAAAACTCTATTTGTCAGGAATAAATCTTTGCGAAGATGAGCAAAGAATATTGTTGAATTCTTTTAGTACAATAGAGATAAATTAATATAGAAAAACCCCGCTCCCGCTAGTCTTTTACTAGTGGCGTACCGAGTAAGCAAAGGTACAATAGTGGGTTTGGAATGATTATGGCCTATGTGCTTTATCCACTGCTTTATTTAGCTATTGCCAAAATCGTATTTAGTTTTAATCGACCTTTAATCTGCAGTTTCGCACAACTATTCAGAACGGACAAATGGTTTGAATGCATCATCCTGTTTTGCCATTTTCATGCAAAAGTCTTTGAATTACCTTTCATTTTCTTACACTTCAGTGTCGCCTATATTTCAGGGTGAGATACAGATGGAAAAGTTTGTAGTGAAATGTATGGTGTGTTGATTCATAAGTGGTTAGTAAAAAGTGGTTAGGGGGTATTTTCTGGTTTTGAACTTGTCTTTTTCATTAATGAATTATTAGTTCGCAGTAGCAGTTGGTAGTTGGTAGTAATTAGTAGTGAGTAAAAAGTGGTTAGTGGGTATTTTTCTGGTTTTGAGTTTGAACTTGACACGCGCACTTGAACTTTTTTTCTTTCAGCGCAGCGGTCTTTTTTCAATTGGCAATTAGCAATTAGCAATGACCAATTAGCAATTATCAGTTTGCAGTAGCAGCTGGTAGTTGACAGTAAAAAGTGGTAAGTAAAAAGTGGTTAGGGGGTATTTTCTGGTTTTGAACTTGTCTTTTTCATTAATCAATTATTAGTTCGCAGTAGCAGTTGGTAGTTGGCAGTCAATAGTGTCCGGTTGTAACTAAAAGATTTTCAATTGGTTGCAATTGTCGTTCTTTGAAATTTGAAATTCGTTCTG